>DJKK01000323.1 GCA_002434595.1 Alphaproteobacteria bacterium UBA6544
TTCAAGTATCTTCTGATCAACAATCAGGCTGTCTCCCGGAGCGGCATGAACGGCACCGATCACGCCATCGCGTTCGGCCCGCAGAATATTTTCCATCTTCATGGCTTCCA
Source organism: Alphaproteobacteria bacterium UBA6544 (assembly GCA_002434595.1). Taxonomy (GTDB): domain Bacteria; phylum Pseudomonadota; class Alphaproteobacteria; order UBA8366; family UBA8366; genus UBA6544. The sequence goes on from DJKK01000323.1 coordinate 111, forward strand.
CCACCGCCAGTTCCTCACCTGCGTTGACCTGCTGCCCAGCTTCCACGGCGAGGCGAATCAAAAGTCCGGGCATCGGCGACAACAGAAACTTGGAAGTATCGGGCGGCGACTTCACGGGCATCAATCGCTGATGGCTAGCAACGTGCGGCGGCAACATGCGCAAACTCATCCGTCCACCGGCATGCGTCAGCATATAACGCACATCATTACGTTCAACCTGAACACAAACTGGGACATCGTTTACTGTGCCGATAAACATGGGAGCGCCCGGCGTCCAGGCTCCCTGAACCTTAAATTTCTGCTCCTCGACCGCGGCAACCCATCCGCCACCGGCTCTGTCCGTCTGGACGTTGTACTCGCGGCGTTCTTCGTCCTCCAGAAAAGCGACAAACTCACATGCATTAGCGCCATTAGATTTGGCTTCGTGATGCATTGCCGCCGCGACTGCAACCAATAGAGCCGGGTTGTCAGGCACGAGATGCTGATCGCCGAATCCGTTAGGGAACTCCTCCTCGATAAAGCCTGTGGTCAGATCCCCGGAGACAAACCGAGGATGTTTCATCAAAGCTGCAAGAAACGGAATGTTGTGCTCGATACCGCGAATATAGAAACTGTCTAGTGCGTCACGCATACGGTCCACCGCCTGATCGCGAGATTCGCCGCCAGCGATCAATTTCGCGATCATCGGATCGTAAAACATTGAAATCTCGCCGCCTTCAAAAACCCCGGTATCGACGCGAACGTCGCCACTCTCCAGCGGTGCCTTATAACGCACGAGACGTCCGATCGACGGCATGAAGTTGCGCAATGGGTCTTCCGCGTAGATGCGGCACTCGACGGCCCAACCATTAAGAGCCACGTCCGACTGAGAAATCGGCAATCTCTCGCCGGCCGCAACTCGTATCATTAGTTCCACCAGATCCAATCCGGTGACATATTCAGTCACGGGATGTTCAACCTGAAGACGCGTGTTCATCTCCAGAAAATAAAAATTCCGATCTTTGTCGACAATGAACTCAACGGTTCCGGCGGACTGGTAATCAACAGTCTTGGAAAGCGCGACAGCTTGCGCGCCCATTTTGGCACGCAGTTCTTCTGTGACAAACGGGGACGGCGCTTCCTCGATCACCTTCTGATGACGTCGCTGGACCGAGCATTCGCGTTCGCCAAGATAGACGACGTTGCCATGCACATCCGCCATGATCTGTATCTCGATATGGCGAGGGTCTTCCACGAAACGTTCGATAAAGACCCTATCATCACCGAAACTCGATCGTGCTTCGTTAACTGCTGATTCGAAGCCCGATCGCGCTTCATCTTCCGATCGAGCAATCCGCATACCTTTCCCACCGCCGCCAGCGGAAGCCTTAATCATCACGGGGAAGCCGACATCCTTAGCGATGGCTACCGCAGCGTCCGCATCGGGGATCGCCTCGGTGTGTCCGGGAATCGTATTGACGCCCGCCTCAGCGGCCAGCTTCTTCGATTCGATCTTATCGCCCATTGTGCCAATGGCGCGGGTATTCGGGCCGATAAAAGCGATCCCGGCCGACTCCAACATCTTCGCAAACGCCGCGTTCTCGGACAAAAACCCATAGCCAGGGTGAATTGCCTCGGCCCCCGTATCCTTGGCAGCTTTAACGATCCGTTCGGCGACCAGGTAACTCTCAGCCGACGCCGCGCCACCGACATGGACTGCTTCATCAGCCATTTGCACGTGCAGCGCGCCATCGTCAGCATCGGAATAAACGGCCACAGTGGCTATCCCCATGCGTTTTGCGGTCCGTATCACACGGCACGCAATCTCCCCCCTATTAGCGATGAGAATCTTCTCAAACACGCCCCGAACTCCGCCGTATTTTTTATTCTTCGACCAACGCCATTCGCCCGAATTTCATCGTTTTGTCAACTTATCTGCCTGCATAAATTCGGCACTATACCGACTTTTGAATCGAATTGGCGTCACCTTCCCCTAATTTGCAAAGTATTAGGCAAGGTAGAACAATTGATTCGCGTCTACCTAGGAGGACGTAATAAAGATGTTTCAGCGCAGTTACATAGCTTTGCCGCTGATGAGCCTTGCCTTTATCCTTGCCGGATGCGCCTCAGGCCAGTACGACAAGATCACGAAAGTCGATCACGAAACTTCAATGCTCCGTATCCATGGAAACGCACAGAAAGGCGTAACACCGCGGCGCGTAGCTTTCGCTGACCCATGGGAGTACGAAGAATATGCCGGGCTCATAGGAAACGGCCAACGTCTTGAAGTTTTTATATAGCCAGCGCCGACATCCAAATTGCACTCGAATACACCTACAGCCTCCGCAGAATGATCGATACTTGGCAATATAACAGCGGAAAGCCGAAAACATGGGGCGACGCCCATGACGTCACGAATCCGATGGCGTTGATCGACTACCAACGTTATACGCAAACTCGCGAATGATGTGTCGGATTCCACACGAGCTGAAACCATCCCTACAACGATCCGGATTCAAGGCCGGGCCGCGTTATGTTTGGGTATTTCTGCCACCAAAATGGCAAACAGCTCAGCGACGAAGTTATTGAAGACACGCTTAAAAACATTGGTGTAAGAGGAATAACAGAGCGAATTCGCCGGAAAGATTCGCAGCAGCTCGCGGCGAATTTTGGTGAGAAGAGCCAAATTTCACCGAAAAATGCATCCGCCATGATAGCGATTGCGAAAGGTACACCTTCGGCGGCTAGCTGGAAGCCGAATTTCTCGTTTGAATTGGCGGTAACCTTTAGCGAAGACGGCGAAACTAACGCTCTGGGAAACTAAGCAAGCTGTGATCGGGCAAGGTCGCGCACGGCTGCAGCCGCGCGCTCTATATCTGCGCGCTTGATATCGAGATGCGTGACCGCCCGCATCCGGTAGAGGTCATTCGCGCCAATCCGGATGCCTGCCGCATCGATTAACCGATCGCGAAACGCCTCCGCCGTCAGGTCCGTCCCTTCCACGCTGAAAAACACCATGTTGGTCGCGACCCCGTCCTCGACCGCAATCCCCGGAACATTTCCGAGTAGCTCCGCGAAGTACCGCGCGTTTTCGTGATCTTCACCCATGCGGTCAACATTGTGCTCCAGCGCGTAAACGCCCGCGGCAGCCACAATTCCGGCCTGACGCATGGCACCACCCATGCGCTGCTTCCATTGCCATGCCTGTTCTATGAAATCCTCATCGCCCGCGAGCACAGCACCAATCGGGCACCCCAATCCCTTAGAAAGATCGAGCCATAATGTGTCGAAGGGCTCCGCGAAATCGCGCGCCGACACGCCCGTCTCAACAACCGCATTCAGCAACCGTGCACCATCCATATGCAGGATGAGATCCTTCTCCCGCGCGACGGCAGCGACCTCCCGAACCGCCTCTAATGGCCAAACAGTACCGCCGGCACTATTTGACGTCTGCTCGACGACCGCCATCCGTGGCTTCGGCGTATGGCGCCGCGCGCGTCGGACAGCAGCACGCAATTGGTCCCCGTTATAAATCCCGCGATTACCATCGACGACCCGCGACATGGCGCCGGCAAAAACAGCCAGCCCGCCACCCTCCGTATTGACAATATGCGCCGTTCGATCAGCGATGATCTCGTCGCCTGCGCGACAATGCACGGCAACGGATATCTGATTGCACATCGTCCCTGATGGAAGGAATACCGCCGCTTTCTTGCCAAGCAACTCAGCCGTCATTTCACAAAGCCGGGTGACGGTCGGATCTGTTCCTTGCTGTTCATCGCCGACTTCCGCCTCGGCCATCGCCTTGCGCATATCGGGTGTCGGTTTCGACTGCGTATCACTGTATAGATCGATGTCGATGGCGGTCATCGCGTATCTATCCTCATGCGGCGTTAAACAGGTCCTGAATACGATGATCTATTTCAGACCAAGCAATGTGTCGAGCAAGCCCATCGCATACGCTGCGTGGATCGCGAGCGGTGCTCCCCAAGCCACGAGGGGCAGAACGAACCAGGGTTCGGCGGCAACGAGCGAAAAATTGATGCCAACCAAAACAGCCATCGCGGCGAAATAAACAAGAAGATGAATGCCGAACCACCGCAGACGCTTGCGCGAACGTTCGACTTTAGGATTACCGTTTTTCTCTTTTTCCAGCATCTCAACGCGTTATTAAAGCGGAATATTGGCGTGCTTCTTCCACGGGTTCTCTAAATTCTTGTTTTCGAGCAGTCGCAGGGCACGCGATATGCGCCGTCGCGTATTGCGCGGCATGATCACGTCGTCAATAAAGCCGAGTGAGCCGGCGACGAACGGATTGGCAAAACGTTCCTGATACTCTTGGGTTCGTTGCTCGATTTTTTCGGGCTCGCCGATATCCTGGCGGAAAATAATCTCGACAGCACCTTTTGACCCCATGACCGCAATCTCCGCAGTCGGCCAGGCATAGTTTGCGTCGCCCCTCAAATGCTTCGAACTCATAACGTCATAGGCCCCGCCGTATGCCTTCCGCGTAATGACCGTCACTTTTGGGACCGTCGCCTCAGCGTAGGCGAACAGCAATTTTGCCCCATGCTTGATGATCCCGTTGTATTCCTGGTCAGTCCCAGGAAGGAACCCCGGTACATCCACGAACGTGACGATCGGAATGTTGAAGCAATCACAGAATCGAACAAACCGCGCACCCTTTTTCGCTGAATCAATATCGAGACAGCCGGCGAGAACCATCGGTTGGTTCGCGACAATTCCGACCGGTCGCCCGGAGATACGCGCAAAGCCGATGACGATATTCCCTGCATAGGCCGGCTGGAGCTCGAAAAACTCGCCTTCATCGACGATCTTCTCGATCAATTCCTTCATATCGTAGGGCTTGTTTGGATTGGCGGGAACCAACGTATCCAAAGACGGTTCAGGACGATCCTCCGGATCTCTGGTCTCGCGCTTGGGTGGCTGTTCCCGGTTCGAAGAGGGCAGAAATCCCATAAAGCGACGCAGTTGCAGCAACGCGTCGACATCATCCTCAAACGCAAGGTCTGCCACGCCCGACGTCGTCGTATGAGTGATGGCGCCGCCAAGTTCCTCGTGCGTCACTTCCTCATGCGTGACCGTTTTCACCACATCGGGTCCGGTTACGAACATGTAAGAGGAATCTTTGACCATGAATATGAAATCAGTCATTGCCGGCGAATACACGGCGCCGCCTGCACAGGGACCCATAATCAGTGAAATCTGGGGCACGACACCGGAAGCCAATACATTCAGTTGAAAGACATCGGCATACCCGGCCAGGGACGCAACACCTTCCTGTATTCTGGCGCCGCCCGAATCGTTCAGGCCAATGACCGGTGCCCCGACCTTCATGGCCTGCTCCATCACCTTGACGATTTTGCGGGCATGCGCAGCCGATAGAGATCCGCCAAATACAGTGAAATCCTGGCTGAAGACGAAGACTTCTTTCCCGTCAATCGTACCATGGCCGGTAATGACACCATCACCCGGCACCTTCTGCTCTGCCATCCCGAATTCATTGCA
>DJKK01000078.1 GCA_002434595.1 Alphaproteobacteria bacterium UBA6544
TCCGCAAAGGAGTATTCCTGTTTTCCCCGTCATATCTTCCTCGCAGTTTGCGGCTCGTCGCGCCGCGAATGGTTCTTGTTGACGTACCGACCACTGGCGCGCAGGATTTGTGCGTGTTCGTCTCGTATTCCGATCTCATTCTGGGTGGCCCGGAGCCGTACCTCATTCTGGTGCTCGCGTTCCTGTTGGATGCGATCGTTGGTGATCCCAATTGGATATATCGGCGCGTGCCCCATCCCGTCGCAATCATTGGAGAGATTATCGGTCGTCTCGAACGGGCGCTCAACGATCCCGGCGCATCGGAGAGCGCAAAGCGTGTCTCTGGCATTCTCACGATTGTTCTTGTGGTTGCCAGCGTATCGTTGCTGGGCTGGTTGATCGGATATGGTTTGCGTCTCAGCGATTTCGGTTGGGCCTGGGTCGTCGAAACCGCCCTCGTCGCCATGTTGCTCGCAAATCGCGACCTTTTTGACCACGCTCGTCGCGTCGCCTCCGGCCTTGACAAGAGCCTTTCGGAGGGGCGGCAGGCAGTCGCCCATATCGTTGGTCGTGATCCCGAAACCTTGGACGAACCCGGAATCGCGCGCGCCGCGATCGAATCGGTTGCGGAAAACTTCAGCGACGGCGTCGTCGCCCCAATGTTCTACTACGTGCTGTTCGGATTGCCTGGGATGTTGGCCTACAAGGCTGTGAATACATTGGACAGCATGATCGGCTATCGAAACGAACGGTTTGCCTCTTTTGGATGGGCGGCGGCGCGCCTCGACGATATTGTAAATCTGCCGGCGTCTCGCTTGTCGGGTGGTTTGATCGTGTTGGCGGCGTACTTGCTGCCCGGCGTAAGAGGAAATGAGGCCGTGGCTGCAATGCGTCGCGACGCACGCAAGCACCGTTCGCCCAATGCGGGTTGGCCGGAAGCCGGGATGGCCGGCGCTCTCGGCCTCGCGCTTGCGGGACCACGGGTCTACGGCGGCCGTCATGAGGAAGACCACTGGATGGGGTCCGGACGGAAAGGAGCAAGACCATATGATATTCGTAAAGCGCTCCGGCTATATATTCTCGCCGGCGTTTTATGCACGGCGCTGGGCGTGTCGGTGCTTTTCATTTAGGCCACCCCCGCCGCCTTCGAAATTCCATCGAGGTCCATGTGTTTCTCGCAATGCTCGGCCAATGCATCAAGCGTTTGCTCGACCTGTTGTTCGTATCTCACGTGGGAGGGTTCGCGCGATTTCAATCGAGTCAGGAAGTCATCCCTGAAGGTGTCATCCGCGAACAGGCCGTGCAGGTAACAGCCGGACACCAGACCGTTGGGCGATAGCGCGCCATCCGCCCGCTCCCCGACCATCAGCATTGGTCGCGCTGTATCCGGACCGTCAGTGTCGCCGATATGCATTTCATATCCTGAGACCGAAAGGCCACTTCGAACCTCGATCGCGCCCACGGAGCGAAGCGTTTTTTGACCGCTGAGCCGCGTTTCAACATCAAGAAGACGAAGACCATCGCTTTCTCCGGGCGCGCTCTCGATACCGTCCGGATCCGAGACCTTGCGGCCGAGCATTTGATATCCCGCGCAAAGCCCCAAGACAGGCCCACCCCGACGGACGTGTGCCCGGATATCGATGTCCCAGCCCTGTTCGTACAAAAGGGAAAGGTCGCCCCGTGTAGACTTCGATCCCGTCAGGAGAATGAGATCCGCGTCATTGGGTATTGTCTCCCCCGGTTGTACCATTACGAGCGATACGTCTGGCTCTGCAGCAAGCGGATCAAGATCGTCGAAATTCGCCACTCGTGAGAACACTGGAATCGCAATACGAATTTGGCTGTCGTCATGTGTTTTGTCGTATCGTCCGAGCGCCAAGGCGTCTTCGGCAGGCAAATGGCGTGCATCATCAAACCATGGCAAAACACCGAAGCTGCGGAGGCCTGTTTCTTGTGAAATTCGCTTTAGCCCGTCATCGAAAAGTGATGGATCGCCGCGGAACTTGTTAATGATGTAACCAGCGGTGAGAGCGCGTTCCTCCGCATCGAGAAGATGCCAGGTTCCCACCAGATTGGCGATCACACCACCCCGTTCGATATCCGCGACCAGGATCACGGGCGTTTGGGTCGGAACGGCGAAGCCCATATTGGCGATGTCTCCCTGCCTGAGGTTAACCTCGGCTGGGCTTCCTGCGCCCTCTACGACGACTAGGTCCGCGTTATTCGCCAATCGATCGAAGCTATCGACCGCGACCGGCAACAGTTCATCCTTCAGCTTGTAATAGTCACGTGCGGTTGTGTTGCGATCTACCTTACCGCGCACGATAAGCTGCGATCCGGTGTCCGTCTGTGGCTTCAGGAGAATTGGGTTCATGTTGATGTCTGGTGTGATCCTGCAAGCACGCGCCTGGAGCGCCTGGGCACGGCCGATCTCGCCACCGCAGGGCGTCACCGCAGCATTGTTCGACATGTTTTGTGGCTTGAAGGGACGCACTGTGCGGCCACGATTTGTAAAGGCACGGCACAGCCCGGCCGCCACTAACGACTTGCCTGCGTCGGAGCTCGTCCCTTGTATCATGATAGCGGCCATGCGGTGTGTTCCGTTAGAACTCAATACCGTGCTGAGCTTTAACGCCCGACCGGAATGGATGTTTCACCATCGTCATTTCCGTTAC
>DJKK01000227.1 GCA_002434595.1 Alphaproteobacteria bacterium UBA6544
TGTCATCAGACCGTGGGTCTGATCGCACGACATCTCGAAGCTATTGGCATTCCCACGCTCTGCATGGGCTCCGCGCTTGATATTATGGAAGCCGCCAATCCGCCGCGTGCCGTCTTTACCGACTATCCGCTCGGCCACACGACCGGTAAGCCCGACGACGCGAAGGATCAGTACGAATTGACCCGCGCCGGACTGGAGGCGTTCGAGACAATCGCGGAACCCGGCACGATAAAACACCTCGAGCGGACATGGACGCTGAGCGGTGACTGGAAAGCCGCGGCGTTAGACGACAGCAAGGGCGACGAACGTTCGCCGCGCGACGAGACGCCCCGCTATCAGTATGAGGACGACCGTATCGCCGCCGAGGGCGACTGACTCCGCGCACCCGTCATTTTGGGGTTTGCTTTAGTCCGAACCCGAAATCTTGCCGGGGGCTTGCTGATACAGAACCTTCAACCGGAAGGGCACAGTCTAGGATTCGGGATTAAAGCCGTCATTCCGGGAACAGGTTCGTGGGAACCTAGAATTTTTGCCTGAGCATAACTTCGAATGTCTAAGCCCGACCGCTAGGTCTGGATGAACGAGACCACTGGGCCGCAGGTGTGTTCGGGGGCAATCCAGATGGCGGGGTATTTGTGAGCGTTATAAGGAACGCCGCTGTTGTCCAACAGCTTCTTCGTTGCATGCAGATCTTTCACGCCGAATCCCACTGCCGCCACAAAGGGGACGGCCGGCGGTTCGATGCCCGGCGTCCAGGCGTTGAGACCATTCGGGGTCAATACATAGACGTTGCCGTGAGGGAGGGTAAAAGCGTGGATGCCCGGCATGGCTTCCTCGGAATCTATGCCGAACAGCTTGCCGAGCTTGTTGCAGGTTTCACCCACGTTTTTGACGCAGAGCGCGACCTCGGCAATCGAGACGGCACCGTTCGGATGGCTCATCAAATGTGGCTGCCACAGCACGTCACGGGTCTCGTGCTCGATAAAAATCAGTTTTGCTTCCGGGAACACCGCCGGGTCGACGGTGATATTGTTAAAGGCCGCGCGGCGGGTTTCCTCATCATTGGGGCCGAACGCGGCGTCGCGCTCCAGCCGTCGCGGAGGTTGCACGCCGTCGAGGCGCGACAAGAGGACCCTGTAGGCGTTCTCCGCTTCGCCACTGCCGAAGGCGACGATATGGGCGCCTTCGTACTTCTCCAACAGTACCTTGGCCGAACTGTGGAGATTGGGGTCTGTCAGGCCCATGACCTCGAAATAGCCCTTTTCGAACATCGCACAGTGATTTCCGGACCCGAAGGGTTCAACCGGACCGCCCGGCTTGCGCGACCCAGAATGAATGCTGCGCGACGTCAACGTGAACCCAAGTTTCTCATAAGCTTGACGACCGACCTCAAGGTCGTTCAGGGCGAGGCCCACGTGGTCCAATTCGAGCGGCATTTGGGTCATCTCGGGCTCCCGGTTGAATGAGTATCCAATAAATAAGATAGGTCGCCCTTCAAGCGCCAGCGACCTATCTTTCTCGTTAATAGAGTACGCCTGTAGCGACCGATTTCGGAGAAACCAACATGGATATGACCTTCAGCCCCGAAGACGAGGCTTTTCGTGAGGAAGTCCGCACATTTATGGCGGAAAAACTCCCGCCTGAAATTCGTGAGGCGTCGATTCGCTCGCATTCATACGTGCCGAAGGAATATACAAGGCGATGGCACAAGATCCTGTTCGAACAAGGTTGGGTCGCGCCGAGCTGGCCGAAGGAGCATGGCGGCTGCGAGTGGTCGCCCGTTCAGAAGCACATCTACGACGAGGAATACCAGAATGCGCAGGCTCCGCGGCTCAGTTCCTTTGGCATCACAATGATCGGTCCGGTCCTCTACACCTTCGGGACGGAAGCTCAGAAACAACATCATATTCCGTCTATCCTGAACGGCGAAATCTTCTGGTGCCAGGGATACTCCGAGCCGGGATCCGGCTCCGACCTCGCGTCTCTCCAGACCCGCGCTATGCTCGACGATAGTAGAGAAAATTACATTGTAAACGGTCAGAAGATCTGGACCTCGCATGCTCATCACGCGGATTGGATATTCGCGCTTGTGCGCACGTCGACCGAAGGTAAAAAACAGGAGGGCATTTCATTCCTGTTGATCGACATGTCAACGCCGGGTCTGGAAGTGAAGCCAATCATCTCGATCGACGGAGGACACTATCTGAACGAGGTTTACTTCACCGACGTAAAAGTGCCGGTGGCCAACCGCATTGGCGAGGAAAACCTGGGTTGGACCTATGCCAAGTATCTCCTCGGACACGAGCGGACAGGTATTGCCGGCGTCGCCAAGTCGAAGCGGAAGCTGGAAAAGCTGAAGGAAATTGCTGGATTGGAGCAGGACAGCGGCGAACCACTGATCGACGATCCAAACTTCAAAAGCAAGGTCGCCAGTGTGGGGATCAAGTTGCAGGCACTTGAGATTACGAACCTGCGCACCCTGTCCGCTGTTAGCTCGGGCAAATCGCCGGGTGACGCGTCTTCAATTCTGAAAATCCGCGGTACGGAAGTGGAGCAGGAATTGAACGAATTGCTGATGCAGTCGATCGGTTATTACGCCCATCCCTATCAGCCGGGGCGCTTGTTCAACCAGCAAAGCAATATGATCCCGGTCGGCAGCGACCATTCGGTGGGCCTGATGGAGGAACACCTGTTGCGCCGCGCCGCATCGATTTACGGCGGTTCAAACGAGATTCAGAAGAACATTATCGCCAAGGCGATCATGGGACTCTAGCGGTCGAGCCGTCGTGGAACGGGTGCCGCAGGTCGACTTCGCGCCCTTTCTGTCAGGCGTGGATGACGGAAACGCTAAGGTTGCCCGCGACATTGGCACCGCCTGTGAGGGCATCCGGTTCTTCTATCTAACCGGCCATGGCGTACCCGCGAAAATGACCGACGGTATCTTCTCTGCTACGCGGCAAATTTTCACACTTCCGGTCGAATCCTGATTTCGATGCAGTAATTGAAAGCCTGCCGACTTGTGTGGAGCCGGCTTCGACGGTTAAGTATGAGCCGCTTTATATTGGCCAGTCGATAAAGCGCAAATTCTCCAGCGATTATGTTTATCGGCGGAAGGTGATGCATGCTCCAAAGGGTTCAATACGGTAAATCCGGCCTCATGGTCTCCCGATTGTGTCTCGGTACTATGAATTTCGGGATACCGGGGCACGGACAACACGGGAGCTGGACGCTCTCAATCGATGAAGCTCGTCCGATCTTCAAGGCAGCGATGGATGCCGGTCTGTTTTACTTCGATTGCGCAAACAATTATGGGATGGGTGCCTGCGAGGAGGTTGTCGGCGAGCTGCTGCGTGAGTTGTTTCCGCGGGACGCATATGTCTTCACGACAAAACTCGCAATGCCAATGGGTGAGGGGCCGAACCAAGGCGGCATGTCACGTAAACATATCATGGAGTCTGTCGACTCCAGTTTGCGGCGGACGGGTCTCGATTATGTCGACCAGTTGGTGGTTCACCGGCATCCGCACACCATCCCCGACTCCGCCCACGCACCGCTAGAGGAAATGATGGAGGCGCTGCACGATGTCGTGAAGGCGGGCAAGGCGCTCTATCTTGGGGCATCCTCCATGTATGCGTGGCAATTTGTCGAACTTCAGATGCTTGCCGAGATGCATGGGTGGACACGGTTCGTCTCGATGCAAAACCATTACAATTTGGTCTACCGCGAAGAAGAGCGTGAGATGCATCCCTATTGCGAAAAGACGGAGATCGCGGTGACCCCATGGTCGCCACTAGCGCGGGGAATACTGGCAGGCTCGTATCAGGGTGGCCTCGGAGGCGGGGGCACGGCGCGTTCACAGGGGCGCGATGTCGAACGCGCGCGCGGATTGTATCGCGGTGAGAACGTCTTCGATATCGCCGCCCGTGTGGTCGATGTCGCGGACCGCCTTGGCCATACGCCAGCACAAATCGCGCTGGCCTGGATGCTGACGAAACCTGTGATAACGGCACCGATCGTCGGCGTCTCGAAACTTTCGCAACTGGAGCAGCTCGTGGCGGCGGTCGACATCGAACTCTCGGAGGAGGATATATCCTATCTCGAGGAACTCTATCGCCCTGTCGATAATATGCTTTATGACGAGCGGCCGCTCAGCGTATCGAAATAGGACGTAATATGACTGACGATACGCGTTCCTGGCTCACCTTTGACTGCTACGATACCCTTGTGCGGTATACCGAAGGTAAGGCCGAGACATTGAACGCCATCATACGCGCCAAAGGCGGCGATGATGCGGCGGTAGAAACGGCCCGCAGCGCGTTCGAGGCAAGCGAGAAGGAATTGCAACTCGGGTCGTTCGTGATCCTCAACGAGGTGTTGCGGCGGAGCCTGCACAAAGGTCTTTCGGCTGCAGGCTTTGCGATGACGGGCGAAGACGAGAATACCCTGATCGATGCGGTAAAGAGGGCGGCTCCGTTCCCGGACGTGCGCCCGGTGCTCACGGATCTGAAGCGCGACCATCGGCTCGCCATCCTGTCAAACTCGGAATTTGACATCATCCACTCTAATGTTGAGTCAATCGGCGTCGAATTCGATGCGGTCGTCCTGGCGGCGGAGGCAAAGTGTTACAAGCCGGATCCTGGGATGTTCCATGAGCTTCTGAAACGTATTGGGGAGGCGCCGGAGAACGTCACGCACATTGCGCAAAGTTTCTACCATGACATGCGGACGGCGAAGGATTTAGGTTTCGGGCGCCGCCTCTGGATCAATCGATACAGTCGAGAGGGTGATCCAGCCTATATGCCGGATGCGGAGCTTCGCGACTTGACGGGCGTTCGCGCAGCGTTGAACTGAATGGGGCTTGCGATTGGATGCGACTGCAATGAAAGCGATTCCGCCCTAGGCCATTCGGCCTATCGGACAAGGTCTATTATTCACGACTTCCCCGGCCGCCAATCGTAAATGCGGGCGAGCGTCTCGCCCATTAGCGCCGTCTTGTCACTCTCGGAAATTCGATCGGTATCGCGGAACGGATCGACGCCCTGTTGGTAGTTGAGCAGGTTGGTCGCGCGCGTCCAGTCGGTGCCCCAGAGACAACGGTCGAATCCAAAAGCATCAAAAATTCGGCTAAGCGGACCCCAAATGTCGCCATATGGATATGGTTCTTTCGACAGGGTGCAGGCACCGGTAATTTTCACAGCGACGTTTGGATATTGGGCGAAGTTCATAAGCTTCGGCAATTCGGCGAATGGTTCATCGGGTGCCGGCGGTTCGAACGGCTGTTTGAGCGCTAGATGATCAATCACGATCTGCGTATCGGGATGATTGGCCACCAGTTTTGCCGCCTCTTCCGTCACACCCCAGCACAGGAGGTTGACGGGCAGGTTATTCTTTGCCGCGGTCTTAAGAACGTCTCCGATGCTGGAATCGTCAGCGCTGACGGAATCGCGGTAAGCCATCATGATACGGATTGCCACGGCACCATCCGTTTTAGCCCAATCCGCGATAGTTTCGAATACTGCTGGGTCGGCCGGATCGACCGGCTTTACCAGGGCAAAACGGCCGGGGTGTTTCGCGTAGACATCGAGAGCATAGCTCGCATCGTATTGGTACATCGTATAAACCGAGACCAGGACGGCACCGTCAACACCGACTGCGTCCATCGCAGCCACCATATCGTCACCTGTTACTTCCGGAGGGCCGGCGAGCACGGCCGCCCAGGGACGTTCCGGGTGATCGCGTTCGTAGGCGTGAACCTGTGCATCAATCGTCAACATGGCTGTTTTTCTCTGCCTCAATTTTAACGAAGCAAGTATGTCGCCTGCTAAACCTAATCAATCCTGTACGGCCCGGCAGCAACGTCTAGTTCCATAGGCTAGAGTGGATGGAGGACGATGATGACAATTGAGGTTCGTCAGGCAACGCCGATGACCGGCGCGGAGATTCTTGGTGTTGATATTGCGGCGGAGCTTTCGGATTCGGTATTCGGCTCGATACAGGCCGCGCTTGACGTCCACGGCGTCGTCTTTCTTCGCGATCAGAAACTTACCCCGCAGCAACAGGTGGCATTCACCGCGCGGTTCGGCACGCCGGATATTAATTTCAATGCGTTGCGTTTTGGTATCGATGGCAGTCCGGAGATTTACATCATCTCTAATATTACAAAAGACGGTAAGCCGATTGGGACGGGGCGTGCCGGGGAAACTTGGCAC
>DJKK01000282.1 GCA_002434595.1 Alphaproteobacteria bacterium UBA6544
AGAACAAAATAATATTTATCGTCTAGATCAAAATGACCATGACCATGACCATGACCATGACCATGACCATGACCATGACCACGATCACGGTCATCACCCCTATCCTCATGCGGATCATCCACTCGGCCCGGTGAGTATGAAGAAGCGGAACGGAGACCCGGACTAATTTGATGGCGCCTTACCTTTGCGATCCGCAGGAAATCTACCGTCGTTCTTTCGCCATCGTGCGAGAGGAGGCGGCACTGGATGACTTCCCGCCCGGTATCGCGGACATCGCCGTGCGTTTGATACATGCCTGCGGCATTCCGGATATCGTTTCCGACCTTGCCTATAGCGCCGAGTTCGATGAGACGGCTCGCGCAGCTTTGCGGGCCGGTTGCAACATTGTCACCGACGTCCGCATGACGGAAGTCGGAATCATCCGGACACGGCTTCCGGCCAAGAATTCAATCGCTTGCGCAATTGACGACAAATCAGCCGCAGATGAGGCGAAACGCCGTGGGACGACCCGTGCCGCGGTCGCAATTGAGAATCTCGCAGACAAGTGGGCCGGTGGCATACTAGCAATTGGTTCCGCACCAACCGCACTCTTTCGCGCATTGGAACTTATAGAAGACGGTGCGCCACTACCCGCTGCTATCCTTGGATTTCCGGTTGGCTTCGTGGGTGCGGCGGAATCGAAGGAAGCATTAACCGCCTCGGATACTGTTCCCTACATCACAGTTCGTGGACGACGAGGCGGCAGCGCTCTCGCAGCTGCCGCCGTCAATGCGCTTGCAGCAGCACTGGAAGCATAGGCATGTCCGAAAAATGGCTTTCTATCATCGGCATCGGGGAAGACGGCCTCAAAGGATTGACACCTTCGGCTCGGACCCTCGTCGACAACGCAGAAATTCTGATTGGCGGCGCTCGGCATCTCGACATGGTTCCGGATGATGGTAGAGAGCGCCGCGCATGGCCAAGCCCGATCAGTACGCTAATACCAGATATCGTGGACCTAAGAGGTAAACGCGTCTGCGTGCTCGCGACTGGCGATCCAATGCACTTTGGCGTCGGCACAACGTTGCTGCGATGTATTCCGGTCGATGAAGTCAACATCATCCCAGGGCGCTCCGCATTTACCATGGCAACGGCGCGGCTTGGCTGGACCCGGCACGAAGTTGATTGTCTTACCCTGCACGGCAGACCGCTCGAATTGTTGCAGGCATACCTTCACCCAGAAGCGCGCCTGTTGCTCCTCACAGATGACGGTAGTACCGCATCGAAGATCGCGGCACTGCTGTCCCGTCGTGGATATGGCGCGAGCAAAATGACCGTGCTGGAGCGGATGGATGCCGCGGAGGAAAAGCGCGTTTTTGGAACAGCAGAGAGCTGGGATACGCCACAGACCAACGACTTCAACACGGTCGCCATTGAGTGCATCTCCGGTCCGAAAACACAGCTTTTTCCCCGCACGCCCGGCCTACCGGACGACGCGTTTGCAAGTGATGGGCAATTAACCAAGCGAGAGGTGCGCGCTGTTACCCTGTCGGCCCTGGCGCCGACGCCGGGCGACCTCTTATGGGATATCGGCGCCGGGTGCGGGTCGGTCGCCATCGAGTGGATGCGTCAACACCCGAGGAACGCAGCGATAGCGATAGAACGCGATCTATCCCGCACCCAGATGATTGCAACCAACGCTGCGGCTCTCGGAACACCTTTGTTAAAAACAGTCACTGGTGACGCAGCCGAGAGCCTAAACGACCTGCCACAACCCGATGCAGTGTTTGTCGGCGGCGGTATTGGTGCCCCGGGGCTTCTTGAACAATGCTGGACGGCTCTTGCGCCAGGTGGCCGTCTGGTCGCAAACGTGGTCACCACGGAGGGCGAACGTGTGCTTTTCGAATGGCAGGAGAATCGCGGCGGCGAATTGCGGCGTCTCTCTATCGAAAGGGCTAAGCAAGTTGGGCGCTTGACCGGATGGCGCCCCGCCATGACGGTTACACAGTATTTTGGATGCAAGTCATGACGGGCACACTCTTCGGTCTAGGGGTTGGTCCGGGTGATCCCGAGCTAATCACATTGAAGGCCCATCGTATCCTGCAGGCCGCCCCAGTCCTTGCCTATCCGGCACCTGAGACCGGTGATAGCTTGGCTCGTCGAATTGTCGCACCGCATTTGAACGGCAACAGGATCGAGGTCGCCATTCGAATGCCATTGTCGGCCCCACAATTCCCGGACGAGAGCGTGTACGGGAAAGCGGCAAAATCACTCGGAACGCATCTCTCTGCCGGAAAGGACGTTGCGGTTCTTTGTGAAGGCGACCCGTTTTTTTATGGCTCTTTCATGTACCTATTCGCGCGCGTTGCCGAGCAACATACTGTCGAAGTAGTCCCCGGCGTTTCATCCCCGATGGCCTGCGCAGCCGCTCTCGGTGCACCGCTCGCAGCCCAGAACGATATATTGACCGTACTTCCCGCACCGCTAGAAACGGAACTGCTCAAGGAACGTCTCGCAACATGCGATGCGGCAGCAATCATCAAGCTTGGCCGCCATTTTTCGCGTATCCGGAGCATGCTGTCCGATATGAAGCTCATGGAGCATTCCCGCTATATCGAGCGGGCGACCATGGAGAACGAACGCATCTTGCAATTGGACGCTGTCAACCCTGACGCCTCTCCCTATTTCTCGATGATACTGGTGCATCGCCGGGGGAAAGCATGGCAACGCTAGGCCGGCCCGCCGTTATCGTCCTCACGGAAGCGGCAAATCGGACGGCGAAATCAATACGCACCGCCTTGCCGGATGCAGAGATTTACAACCGCCCGGGACGGATCGAGGGCGGCACAACGTTCGACGAACCGGGCGAACTATTGCGCGCACTCTTCGCGGCAAATCGACCAATAATCGGTGTGTGCGCAGCGGGAATTTTAATTCGCCTGCTTGCGCCCCATCTCCGCGGGAAACACGACGAGCCGCCCGTGCTCGCCGTCTCAGAGGACGGGCAATTCTGCGTTCCCTTGCTCGGCGGCCATAACGCGGGCAACCGGATGGCGAGCGAGATCGCGATAGCTCTGAAGGGAGAGGCCGCCATTACGACGGCAACTGACACTC
>DJKK01000330.1 GCA_002434595.1 Alphaproteobacteria bacterium UBA6544
CGCTTTCGCGTCTTGCACCTAAACGAGGTGAGGAATGAGCGTGGATATTGTATTTCAGGATGCCTGCGAGACGGCGTCGCGCATCGCCGCTAAAGATGTCTCAGCGATCGAGGTGACGGAGACGGCCATTCGAAGAGCTGAACGGCTGCAGCCCAATTTGAACGCATTCATTTCGCTCGAATCGGAGGCCGCACTTGATGCGGCGCGTGCTGTTGACGAGCGGATCAGCAAGGGGGAACCTGTTGGGCCACTTGTGGGTGTGCCGTTGGCGCACAAGGATATGTACTACCGTGAAGGAAAGGTAACGACCTGCGGTTCGAAGATCCGCAAAGACTTTGTCGCCGATCGCACTTCGACTGTTCTGCACCGTCTTGACGAGGCGGGCGCGCTCTATCTTGGTGGATTGAACATGTCAGAATTCGCGGTCGGTCCTATCGGCAACAACGTGCATTTCGGTGATTGCCGTAATCCTTGGAATACTGACCATGCGCCCGGCGGATCGTCCAGCGGTTCGGGTGCGACTGTTGCTGCGCGCATTGTCTATGGTGCGCTGGGATCGGATACCGGCGGTTCAATTCGAATACCATCGGCGATGTCCGGCGTCGTCGGTCTCAAACCGACGCAGACGCGGGTCAGCCGATACGGTTTGATGCCGCTTTCGTTTTCATTCGATTGCGGCGGTCCATTGACCCGCACGGTGCGTGACGCCGCGCGTATCTTCGACGTCATCGCCGGTCATGATCCTAATGACCCTACGTCAAGTCGCCAGCCCGTAGTATCTTGTGAGGCGTCTTGCGCACAATCGATCGACGGCCTGCGCGTCGGTATCCCGTCGAGTTACTATTACGACGATGTGGATTGCGACGTAGCCGAGCTTATCGACGGAGCACGGCAAACATTTGCTGATATGGGCGCCTCACTTGTCGAAGCTGAGGTCCCTGACCATGAGGAAATGAACCTCATCTGGGCGGCGGCCTTGTCGGCGGAAGCAGCGACCATCCATCGGAAATGGCTGGTCGAGCGGCCGCAGGACTATGGCGACATGGTGCGCCGCCGCATCGAATTTGGGCTCTACCAACCGGCAACCCGATACCTTGAGGCGATGAGCCTGCGCGATGGATTTCTGCTTCGTTATTGCGAGACGGCATTCCGCGATTGCGATCTGCTTTTGACGCCAACGATGCCTGTGACGGCGCCGCGCCTGTCGGATGTTGACGTAGGGGACAGCGAGGATATGCCGGCTTTGGTGCTTCGTATCTCGAAGAACACGCGACCCATCAGCTATCTCGGTTTGCCCGCCCTCAGCGTGCTTTGCGGCCTGACCCCAAACGGTCTTCCTACGGCATTCCAGTTGATCGGGCGGCCCTTCGATGAGGCGCTGCTGTGCCGTGCCGGACACGCCTACCAGCAGGCGACCGATTGGCACATGAAGGTCCCAGACATTGCGGCCTAGGCAACGGCGATCCAAGGGGAAGAAGCGACACGCGCGACTTTCAATTCGTGTGCATGGACCTATGCTCATCGCATGACATTGATCTCAGAGATACTTGAGCGTGACGCGACGGGCGAGACCGCGCGTATCTACAGCGAGATCCGCAGGTTATGGGGCGTTCCCAATGTCACGACCATCGTACGGCACGTGGCGTCGATCGAAGGATGTCTGGAATGGCTGTGGGCGTCCATCGAGCCGGCTCATCTTTGTGGAGACTTTCAGGAAGCGGCGCTCGCTCTGACCGATACGGCTGCGATAGAACCGCTGCCGCCACTGCCATTACTCGGTCTGCGCGCGATGGGCGTCGACGCTCCGTCCGCACAGCAAATCCGCGACGTTTATGCGGCGTATGACCGAAATAATCGGCCAAATATACTGTTCGTCTGTACGCTTCAGCGTCTTCTGCGGGTTGAGATATCCAGGCCCGAAGGTTACACGCCAAAGCGCTCAGGCTGGTTACCTCCTGCAGAACTACCGCCCTTGGTGAAGATGGTCGAAGCGGATGAGATGCCTGCGGCGACGCTGGCGCTCGCGCAGGCGGTTGGCTCCTGGGGATTTCCGGAAGGTACGGATTTCTTGCCAGGGGTTTATCGGCATCTTGCGAATTGGCCAGCATACATGGCGTATGCCGGATCGTCACTATGGCCGCGCCTGGAGTCGGGTGAAGTTCTGCGTGCCGGAGAGAGTATTGCTGATGCTGCAGGTGCGGCGGCGGATAGTCTGGTTACTAAATTGCCGGAACCACCCGGCGATTTGCGCCCGCCAAGGGCCGAGCAGACCGCAACCTTGTTGACGGTATTGGATAGCATGACCCAGAAAATTCCTGAGATGATCGTCGTCTGCAAATTATTGGGCGATGCGTTGCCGAAAGATGAAAGGGACTAGTACATGGCGGTTTCTGTGACGCTTTCGCTCGAAGACGTCCGGTCGCTCTCGACCGAAGTTCTGATCGCGAATGGTATGTCGCAAGCGAATGCGGACGTTATTACTGATGTGGTAACGCAGGCCGAAGCCGACGGTACCCACTCGCACGGGCTGTTCCGGGTGCCGGGTTACGTCTCCTCGATGCGGAGTGGTCGTATGGATGGGAAGGCCATTCCGGAGGTGAGCGATGCAGGCCCTGGATTGGTCAGCGTCGATTCCAAGAACGGCTTCTCACCACCCGCGATTGTCGCAGGTAAACCTATGGCGATCGAGAAGGCCAAGTCGCAAGGGATCGCCGCGTTGGGAATACGCAACAACGGTAACCTAAACGCGTTGTGGTGGGAGGCAGAACATTTTGGAAATGTCGGGTTAATTTGTCTGACGATGTCGACGTCGCAATCTTTTGTAGCCCCCTGGGGCGGCGACAAGGCGCTCTTTGGGACCGACCCGATTGCCTTCGCCTGCCCGCGAGAGGGGAAGCCGCCGATGGTCTTCGATTATGCGACCAGTGCTTCGGCTCGAGGCGAAATACAGGTTGCGGCCCGCGATGGACATTCAATTCCGGAAGGTTGGGCGCTCGACAAGGATGGGAATCCGACAACCGATCCCGCAGCGGCGCTGGAAGGCGTGCAATTGCCTTTCGGCGGTCATAAGGGCAACGCCATTATGATTATGGTGGAATTGCTTTCGGCGGGACTGACCGGTGGTAATTTTTGCTTTGAAGCGCAAGAGCAAGTTGATGCGTTCGGTGGGCATGACGCGGGTCCGTCAAATGCGGGTCAGATATTCATTCTGATTGACCCGAAGGGATTCCATGAAACGTTCCTGCATCGGGTTGAGTCGCTGTTTGAGCGAATTTTAGAGCAGGACGGCACCCGTCTTCCAGGTGATCGGCGTTACGCGAACCGGGCCCGATCGGCCACCGAAGGGGTCGAATGCCCAGCCGCATTGCATCAACAAATTCTAGATATGAGGGCCGGTTGAATGGCAACATATCATGGTAGCTGCCATTGCGGCGCGATCAAATTTGAGGTTGAAGCGGATCTTTCGACAGTCACGCGTTGTACCTGCTCTATCTGCACCAAGAAGGGGATCCTTCTGGCGCGGGTACACCCGAACAAATTGCAAATCACTGAGGGCGAAGACCGTCTGAAGCTTTACCAGTTCAATAAGATGATCGCGAAACATTATTTCTGTCCGGATTGTGGTATTCACACGTTTGGTCATCCACGCGCCGCGCCGGATATGTTCGTCGTTAACGTCAATACGCTGGACGACTACGACGTGCATTCGGATGAACATAAGATTCGGGTGTTTGACGGTCGCAATTGGGAAGATGCCTTTGCCCAGAGCCAGGGACACGGAAGGTAGGGTCTCGTGCAAGCGGATATTGTTATCATTGGTGGCGGCTTGATCGGCTCGAGTGTTGCCTATCATCTCACGAAGGACGGCCAGGGTGGCCGGGTCGTCGTGATTGAGCCTGATCCGACGTATGAATTCGCTACGACACCTGGCAGCTCAGGTGGTGTGCGCCGATTATTCAGCCGGCCGGAGAACGTGGCGCTCGGAAGTTTCGGCCTTGAGTTTTATCAATCTTTTGCGGAGACGATGGCGGTCGATGGAGAGCGTGCGGAAATCTCCTTCAAGCCGCAGGGCTACCTCTTCCTATCCGATGGCGGAGACGGCACGCAGATGCGGGCCAATTTTGAGACGCAAACCGCAAATGGCGTTTCCGCCGAGTTACTTGAGCGGGCGGACTTGAAAGCACGATATCCCTCGGTCAACTTCGACGACATTGATATGGGTGTTTTGACCGCTGACGACGCCTGGGTCGATCCGCATGCAGCACTAATGGGATTCCGCCGCAAGGCACGATCACTCGGCGTTGAATACCTGAAAGACCGGGTCGTCGATTGGATTGGGGATAGGGGCGTCGCGCGGTCGGTAGAACTTGGGTCTGGAGACACGCTGACGGCAGACCGTTTTGTGTTGGCCGCGGGAGCTTGGTCGGGTGAGGTAGCGGCGATGCTAGACTGGCACGTGCCGATCCGTCCGATGTCGCGCCAGACCCATTTTTTCCGCTGCAAGGCGGAGTTGGAGCCGCTTCCTTTCATCAAAACCGAAAGCGACCTTGCCTTCCGACCCGAGGGTATGGGGTACACAGGTGGCAAGCCGGACTGGAATGCGGGGCCTGGGTTCAATTGGAACTACGAACCAGACTGGTTCGAGCGTGAGGTCTGGCCGGCACTGGCTCATCGTGTGCCCGCCATGGAAGAGCTCCGTCTCGAGCGGACTTGGGCTTGCCACTACGAGCGCAACGAGCTCGACAAAAATGGCATAATCGGTCGTTGGGACGACGGCATGGACAATGTCTTTATCGCGAGTGGATTCTCGGGCCATGGCATCATGCAAGCACCCGGTGCGGGATGTGCTCTCGCGGAACTGATTTTAGACGGTGCGTATTCAACAATGGATGTGACAAGGCTCGGTTATGCCCGCGTCGCAAGGAACGAGCCATATTCCGAACTTGGGATCGTCTGAGGAGGCTTGATATGAGTGGTCTCGATATCGACCCGGTTGAGCTGATTAATTCTCGCAGAGCTGGGTTTTCGAAATTGTTGGGCATTGTCGTTACCGAAGCGACGCCGGATTGTGTTAAGGCGACACTGGAAGTGCGCGAGGAGCTTTGCACCCGACCGGAGGTTCTTCACGGCGGGGCCATCATGGCCTTTGCTGATAACCTCGGTGCGCTTGCGTGTATTCTCAACCTGCCGGAAGGTGCGCGAACAACGACACTCGAAAGTAAAACGAATTTTCTGTCGTCGATTCCGTACGGAGAGACGGCTTATGCCGAAACGACGGCGCTGCACAAAGGTAGAAGCACGATGGTCTGGCGCACGGATATCAAACGTGCCGACGCTAAGCTGTGCGCCGTGGTGACCCAGACGCAGATGGTGCTGATGCCGAGTTGATAGTTACTGATTTTCGCCGGCGGATTCTAGTCCGTTAGTTCGGTATTCAAGCTATCAGTAATCAACATATGACCGGGTTTGTGGGTTATACAAATTGGTGGCTTCGCGTGCTCGACGATGATTTGCGGCGTGACGCCACAGGCCCAGAATACGGGCACCTCGTTCTTATGCATCACTGGCGGCACACCTGAATAAGGCTGCATGATATCGTCGATACCGATCATTTCCGGATTCCCGAAATGAACCGGTGTGCCGTGTACCCGGGGGTATCGCGCCGTGATCTCGATGGCCCGAATTGCATCGTCAGGCAGGAAAGGACGCATGGAGAGGATCGTCGGCCCTTTGAAAGGCCCTGCCGGTGTCGTCTCCATATTTGAGATGTAGAGCGGAACCTTCGTGCCTTGCTCGATATGGCGCAGCGAAAGACCTCCGGCGACAAGTGCTTCTTCGAAGGAATAGGAACACCCCATACCGAAAGCGACAAAATCGTCTTGCCAGATATCACTAAGGTCGGTGATCTCGTCCGCCAGGACGCCATTGCGAAACACAAGGTAACGCGGCGCATCTGTACGCACGTCTATACCTTTGCCAATCTCTGACGGGAAGATGGGGTTTCCGGGATCGGTCATCGATACAAGAGGGCAAGGCTTGGGATTGAGTTCGCAAAACCGCTGGAAGTCTTCCGCCCAATCCTGCGGCAGAATCGCCAGGTTGAGTTGTACCATTCCGGGCGCGAGCCCGGTCGTCAATCCGTCATGCTCGCCGCTTCGTATTCGTCCGCGTAGCTGCCGCGCTTCGTCGCGCCGGTTCTCGTCATCCAAGTCAGTTGATTGCGCTAGTGCAAGGTTCATTGGCCATCCTCCGGGAAAGAGTTTATCCAGTTATCGCATCGCGCGCGAGTTGGAAGGCGATCGACAGGCCGACCAATGTGAGCACGCTGGCGACAGTTTTGCGCAGAGTGTCTACAGGAAGCGTATGAGCAACGCGCGTTCCGATCAGGATGCCGGCCACCATCGCGACAGCCAAAATTCCACCGACGACAAAATCGACGTGTCCGACCGCAAGGTTTCCGACTGTTGCAGTAACAGCTATGACGAATTGAATGGCCTGGGACAATCCTATCGCGATCAGTGCGGGTGCACCCATGCCAAACAGAAGTGGAATGACAACGACTGCTCCGCCTGCCCCCACCAAGGCGCTCACAAATCCAGATATACCTCCCACGGATATCAGTGCAGGAGCGCCGATATCCTCTTTATCGTTACGCGCGCCCTTAGGGGGGCGGAGCGTGCGGACACCGGAGAAGATTGTCAGTGCGGCGATACCCGCGAGCAGAAACTCACCCGGCACACTCCATACTATAAGCGATCCCAGAAAGGCGGCCGGTGCCGCGCCGCCACAAATGGCCCAAACCATCGGCCATCGGATGGAGCCGTGACGCGCATAGGCAAAGGTCGCCGTCGCGCCGCTGAAGAGATAGGCAAACATTGTTGATGCGACGGCAAGTGGTGCCTCCACGCCAAGAATGAAGACGAGGTAGGGCACGAGGAGCACGCCACCGATCCCCGTACCGCCGATGAAACAACCGACGACAAACGTGAAGAGGAACAGCAGTATGTGGTCCATGGTGAATATTTTGGGATCTGCGCGATAATAGAGTATCGACCTTAAGATGGGGGTATTCATGCTGCCAGTGCCGATTTTCCCCGACGAAGCGATGTCGGGACTGGATGCGGCGAGCCAATTCAAGCATTCTTAGCCAAACCCGACCGACCAAGCGTTCCGTTGAATGCAAAAGGAAACATCATGCGTATTATGCCGAACGATCTCGAAGCACATTGGATGCCGTTTACATCGAACAAGCATTTCAAGACGACCCACACGCGGATGATGACCGAGGGCAAAGGCATCGTCTACAAGACGTATCAAGGGCATGAATTGATCGATGCGGTGTCCGGCCTTTTTTGCTCACCGTTGGGGCATGGCCGAACCGAGATCGCCGATGCCGTCCACGCGCAATTGAAAGAGATGTCCTACTGTCCTCCGTTCCAGCACGGGCATCCGTCGGCGTTCGAACTGGCGCGCCGAATTTCGCAGCTTTTACCAGGCAATCTGGATTATGTGTTCTACGGCAGTTCAGGCTCCGAAGCAGTGGAGACCACTCTGAAAATCGCGCTTTTGTATCATCGCGTGAAGGGTGAAGGGCAACGTCTGCGACTGGTCGGCCGAGAGAAAGGCTATCATGGCGTCAATTTCGGCGGTTTTTCGGTTGGCGGCATGGTCAAAAACCGCGAGATGTACGGCCTCGGCATCCCAGGCGTCGTGCACATGCGTCACACGAACATTCCTGAAAACAAGTTTGCGCGCGACGCGGGCGAGCATGGTGTGGAACTCGCCGAAGACCTGCAGCGCCTCTGCGATACATACGGCGGTGACACCATCGCCGCCTGTATTGTAGAGCCGGTGGGTGGTTCCGTTGGCGCCTATCTTCCGCCAAAGGGGTACCTCAAGCGGTTGCGCGAAATCTGCGATGAGCATGGCATTCTGTTGATCTTCGATGAGGTCATCACTGGTTTTGGTCGGACGGGTAATCCGTTTGGGGCCAATACCTATGACGTGCAACCGGATATGATCACCATGGCGAAGGCGCTGACCAACGGTGCCATTCCGATGAGTGCCGTTGGCGTTGGCGAACACGTATACAAAGCCATTGTGGAAGCAGCGCCCGATAAAGGCGTCGACTTTTTCCACGGTTATACCTATTCGGGCCACCCCGCGGCCTGTGCGGCCGGTCTGGCGACGCTTGATATCTTCGAAAATGAGGACATGTTTGGACGGGCGAAGAAGCTTTCAAAGCCGTTTCTCGACCGTTTCTTCGAACTCAAGGATCTGCCGATTATCACCAATATGCGTGGTGTCGGCCTATTGGCAGCGATTGATCTTGCGCCGGACGGTGCGCCGGGCACCCGAGGCTATCAGGCGGTGATGGACCTCTATGACAA
>DJKK01000154.1:0-19047 GCA_002434595.1 Alphaproteobacteria bacterium UBA6544
CCAATTTGGTCCTCAAAAGCCGAGACGTTCTGGAATCCAAGTGCTATGGCGGTTTTACCGGCAGCTTTCGCGGCGCGAATATCTGCGGTTGTGCTAGCCTGCGTTATGAGGTCCGCGTTGGTGTCAAACCGCGTTTTCCATTCGGCGATGTTTTGCATCGTGTCGGCGAAATTCTCCCAGACACAACAGGTGCAGTTGGCACCTGTTAGTCCGCCTTCGCGCATGTCCCCAAAGATTTTTCGGCTCCAATTGGATACGATGAGACCGTCAAAAACGATCAAGTCGTCATGAAGGGAAGCTGTACTCATGGGGCCTTACTCCGGGCGTGATTTTCAGAGAACGTAGGTCGATGAATCGATTTTTCTGTCCACGCGGTGGATGGCCGGGGAAATTGGTCTTCTGTGCGGCTGTCGCGGTATTTATTTCCACCAGCAGTGTGAGCGCCGACCAGCATCCCATCCGCATTATTGAGGAATCTCATGTTTTGCAACCGCCGCCCTTTTTGCGAGGTGGGGCGACAGTGGTGGTGCCCCGCACGCGAATCATCTTCGGAGACGAGTCCGCGATGAAACGACGACGCGATAAGGCGCGCGTTGTGACGTTCTCGGGCAAGCCCGCGGTTATCGATGGGGATACGATCAGGCTCGCTTGCCGTGTGTTGCGCCTATTTGGCATAGATGCGCCCAGAAAGTGCTCAGAAGTTTCGGTATTCCGAAACGGCTTACCCATGTGGCGCCATAGCGACCGTTCACCTGGCGCAATTAACACTTGGCCGCACAGTCGATTATAAGGGCAAGGATAAATTGCCGTCGGGTGATGTTTTCGGGGAATTGTCGTCTCGGTGAAAATGACTTAGGTGCCATTATGGTCGGCATCGGTTGGACGTTTTCCTTTAGGAAGGAGAGCGATCGATTCGCAGAGACCGAGGAACGTGCTAAACAGGCGAAGCTAGGCCGATGGCAGGGAGAATTCGTTCACTCCTGGATGTGGCTTATAAGGCATTAAAAGCGAGTAAGGAAAATCGCATGTCAGAGGGTGATAATAGGAGACAATACGAGCGTATTCCGATAACGCGGTCGGTTGAAGTGACGACCCCAGGAGGCACTCAGTACGTTGAAATCATTGATATTTCCATGGGAGGTGCGGCGATCGTGAGCAGGGGGTCGCTAGAGATTGGATTGGGCGAGCCTGTTGAATTGCGGGTAGAGAACTTCGAGAAGGTTCCAGGGCGTGTCGTCCGAGCGGGCAGTAAGAGTGATTTTGCGATTGCTTTTGACCTCGACGAAACCGAAGCACGCCAGATCGTTGATGATCTGATTAACGAAAATTAGACGACCCAAGCTGGCTAACTTCTAGGTTACTGATTTGCCACAGCGATTTTTTCAATGATTTGGTGCGGTAGAATTGGCGCGTCTCGAAATCTCACGCCGAAAGGCCTGAGGGCGTCTTCAATCGCGGCAGCGATGACGGCCGCGGCGGGGAGGGTGCCGCCTTCTCCCGCTCCCTTGACGCCCAGCGGATTGTTAGGCGTCGGCGTTTCCAAATGGAGAATTTCGACATCTGGAACTGATTCCGCCGTTGGTAACAGATATTCTGCAAATGTTGTCGTTACGGGATTGGCGTCCGCGTCGTAGTACAGATGCTCAAGCAACGCATTGCCCACACCATGGGCAACACCCCCTTGAACCTGGCCATCGACAATCATCGGATTGATGAGGTTGCCGCAGTCGTGCGCGACGATGTACCTCAAGATTGAGACCAGGCCCGTTTCGGGGTCTACCTCGACTTCCGCAATATGGCATCCATTAGAATAGGCCGCCTGACTTGGTTGGAAGTAACTGGTCGCCTCCAATCCGGCCTCGATGCCTTCCGGCAGTTTGAATCCGGGAACACCATTCATCATCTTCGCAAGATCGGAGAAAGTGACACTATCCCCTTGCTCACCAGTAATTCGGATTACGCCGTCTTCCATTTCGAGATCGTCTTCTCGCACCTGAAGCACGGTGGCGGCCAATTTCATCAATTTGCCGTATACAGTGCGTGAAGCGATTTTAACCGAAGATCCAGCGTTGACGGCTATCCGGCTGGCAAACGTGCCGACGCCAAGCGAAACCGCATTTGTGTCACCCGTAACGATATCAACGGATTCGATGGGTACGTTGAGTTCTTCGGCGCATAGCTGGGCTAATGTCGTATGGTGTGCTTGCCCTTGAGGTGCGGCGCCGGTTTGCAATACGATTCGGCCGGATGGGGCGATCTTGATGCTTGCACCTTCGAACGGGCCGAGCCCAGTGCCTTCAACGGCATTTGCGATTCCGATTCCGATGTATCGGCCGTCCTCTCGGGCTTCTTTTTGGCGCGCCGGGAAGTCATTGTAGCACGCCCTTTCGACCGCTATGGCCTGACATTTTGGATAGTCTCCGCTGTCGTAAATAACCGGCGCGCCATCGCGGAAAATCAAACCCATTTTGTAGGGCATCTCTTCGGCCGGTATGAGGTTCCGGCGCCGGATTTCGGCGCGATCGATATCAAGTTCCTGAGCAACGAGATCGAGCGTCCTTTCCATCGCGAAAACGGCTTGCGGCCGTCCTGCCCCGCGCAATGGTGTCGTTGGTGGTTTGTTCGTGAACACGGCCGTCGTGTCGAATTTAAACGCTGGTACGACATAGGGACCGGCGATTGTCGTGGTCGAAATGTAGGGAGTGATGATGCCCCAGGGAACATAGGCGCCAGCGTCGTGAGCCAAACGGCCTCTCAGGCCACGTATTTTCCCGTCATTGTCGACAGCGATGGATACGTCCCAGAGCTGGTCGCGTTCTTGAGTTGTCGTCAGGAAGTGCTCTCGCCGGTCCTCAATCCACTTGACCGGGCGGCTGAGTTCTCGTGCCAAAGCTGGTATGACGACTTCTTCCGGATACGACATTCCTTTCGGTCCGAAGCCGCCGCCAACATCCTTGGGGGCGACCACCCGAATCGTGCTTTCCTCAACCTCGAACATGTCGACGAGCATGCGACGGATGATGAACGGCGACTGCGTTGCGGACCAGACTGTAAAATTGTGGAAAATAGGGTCGAATACTGCCACCACGCCCCGGCCTTCCATGGGATTTGCGGTGCCGCGATGTTGAAAGTAGTTATCCTGAAAAACATGGTCCGCGGCGCGAAATGCCGCTTCGACGTCGCCGTAACCTAGCGTGAACTGAGCCGCGATGTTGTCCTGAAATTCCATGTGTGCCACAGCCGCGCCGGGTTTGAGGGCTGTCTCGCAATCTGGGGATACGGGCAGTGGCTTATATTCGACGTTGACCCGCTCGCAGGCGTCCTCGGCAAGGTGCCTGCTTTCCGCGACGACCACGGCGATGGGTTCGCCGACGAAACAGGTTTCTTTCGATGCCAACGGTTCTTGTGTGATCGTATGGAGAATGGCTGGGTTGGGGACCTGCAGAAGCAGCCTGCGATTATGCATATTTGCGGGAAGATCACGTGCCGTCCATACGATATGGACGCCCGGTAGTGCGGCCGCTTCGGAGATGTCGATGTTTTGGATTCGCGCGTGTGCGACCGGGCTGCGGACGAAAGCGGCGTGCAGCATTCCCGGCAAATTTAAGTCATCGACGAATTGCCCGCGTCCGCTGAGCAGATCAGGATCTTCCAGACGTTTGACACGCTGTCCAACGAGATGAGTGGACATCAGGTGATCACTGACCGCTGTTGCGTAATTTCTCGGCGGCGTCCATGGCGGCAGCGACGATGCCTTGATAACCCGTGCACCGACAAATGTTGCCTGACAACGCCTCACGGACCTCTGTTTCGGAGGGATCCGGGTTATCGCGGAGAAACTCGGTCAAGGTCATCAGAATGCCCGGGGTGCAGAAGCCGCACTGCAGGCCGTGATTCTCCCAGAAGGCTTGCTGCAACACATTAAGTTCAGTTTCGGTCGGGGCGAGACCTTCGACGGTCTCGACCGATTTTTCATTTGCTTGGACTGCTAAAGTCAGGCAGCCGCGAACTGACCTTCCATTGAGTAGCACGGTGCAGGCGCCACAAACGCCGTGCTCGCAGCCCAGATGTGTACCAGTTAAGCGCAACTTGTGTCGGAGAAAGTCTGCAAGCGACCACCGTGACTCTACGGTCTCGTCATATTGGACGCCGTTAACCGTCAAGGACACTTCGTGCATGTCTCCGTCAGTCATTTCAGCCTCTTGTTGCTCTTTTTGATGCGGAGATTAGTGACCGTCTCAATAAAACCGAGGCAAGTTGCTTTCGGTAACTCTCGGGTATTAGTGCATCCTCCATCATGTTGAGTTTACGGACGGATTCGCCGGCCTCCCTGAACAGTTCCTCTGATGCGATCTGTCCGGTCAGTGCTTCTTCAATCTCCTTGATTCGAACCGGTTTGTAGTCTATGCCGATCAAGACGGCGGCGATGCGATCTATGCGGTTGTCGGAATTCAAAGTCAGTAGCGTGCCGACGCCGACGATCGCGAAGTCACCATGCCGCTGTGCGAATTCGCGGAAGTCAAAGCCGTGACCGACTGGCCACGAATTAAAGCTTATTTCGGTCAGTATTTCGTCGGGCTCCGTGCACGGTGTCATATATCCCATGGCGAACTCGTCCATCGCGACCGTTCGTTGGTCACCTTCTTTGGAAAAGGTGACCATTGCGTCGTGCAATGTCATTAGACCGGGAAGTTCTGCTGCGGGGTCAAGATGCGACAAACTACCGCCGATCGTTCCGCGGTTCCGCGTTTGGATATGGCCGACTTGCCGCAACGCTTCGACGATGACCGGGGCACGCTGCGCTACGTCAAAGGATTCGAGGATGTCTCTTTGACGAGTCATGGCCCCGATTGTGATGGAATGCCCATCGACCCTAATGCCAGCAAGATCTGTGGCGTCGTTCAGGTCGATCAAGTGATCGACCATTACGTAGCGCATATTCATCATGGGCATCAGCGATTGTCCGCCAGCCAATATGCGAACGTTGTCGAGAGATGCCATCAGCGTCGTCGCTTCCGGTAGCGACGAAACACGATGATACTGAAAGGGCGCGGGCTTCATGGCTAGATTTTGTTACTCGCGGTGTGCGTCAGCCTTTTCAGAAACTCAAGGTAGTACAGAGAATACAAAAATACAGGAGTCTATCCCGACGCAGCTAAAGTTTTGGAGTTTTCTATTTGTTATCTGAATACAGAATAAATATAAATATATTTATAATAACGGATACAATATTTTAATTTTTATATATATATCAAAATAAATAATGATATTTCTATATTATTATATAATTAAACCTAAATCAATTAAATATAGAGTTGCGAAATATTCACGTCTGTTAGCTCGTGGGAGCCGATGTTTGCACCACTCAAGAGCTACGAGTAAGAGAGTATAAGCCGTATCCATCTTCGCGGTGGCGAACCGGGAGCCACGAAACCGTGTGGGTGCGTAATGGTGATCTTCCTAGTGGCGGAAATGCCTCTTGCCCGTGAAGACCATGGCAATTCCAGCATCGTCCGCCGCTTTGATGATCTCGTCATCTCGGATCGATCCGCCTGGCTGTATCACGGCCGTGCCGCCTGCTTCGACCGCGGCGAGCAATCCGTCCGCGAACGGAAAGAAAGCGTCGGATGCAACGACGCATGGTGTTGTACCTGCTTGTTCCTCGCCTTTTCGTGCCGCGATATGGGCGGCGTCGACCCTACTCATCTGGCCCGCACCTATTCCTACGGTAGCTAGGTCTCGTGCATATACGATCGTATTCGACTTGACGTGCTTGCCGACGGAAAAGGCAAACAGCATATCGGCGATCTCCGAATCGGTCGGTGCGCGTTTGCTGACAACTTTAAGGTCTTCCCGCGTGGTTCTGCCATTGTCTCGGCTTTGCAGGAGAAAACCACCAGCCACCTGTTTAATCGTTCTGCCCTGCGCTGTTGGGTCGGGTAGTACGCCGGTTAGCAGAAGACGTAGGTTTTTGCGATTTGAAAGCAGCTCCATCGCGGCGTTGTCCGCTTCCGGAGCGACGATGACCTCGACGAAAAGGTCACCGAGCGCGCCTACCGTGCCGACATCTAGCGTTCGGTTCAATGCGATGATTCCGCCGAATGCGCTTACCGGGTCGCAAGCAACCGCTTTCTCGAATGCGTCTTCAAGATCGCTTCCAACGGCGACCCCGCACGGGTTCGCGTGCTTGATAATCGCGCAGGCGGGGTCCTCGAATTCGGCAACCAATTCGTAAGCGGCGTCAGTGTCGTTGAGATTATTGTAGCTAAGCCCCTTCCCTTGGATTTGGTCCGATGTGGAGACACCAGGACGGAATTCTGGCGTCGTATAGAATGCAGCGGTCTGATGGGGATTCTCACCATACCGCAACTTTTGTTGAAGGCGGCCGCCCATCGCAAAGAATTCGAGATAAGGCTCATCGATCTGTTCGCTGAACCAGTTTGCAATTGCGGCATCGTAGGCAGCCGTCCTTGCGTAAGCGGTGGCCGCTAGATTTAGGCGTAGTTCCGGGGAGGTGCAACCTTTGTGCGCGTCCATGTCGACCATGATTGATTGGTACTGCTGTGGATCGATGACGATAGTCGTGAACACATGGTTCTTCGCGGCGGCGCGAATCAGCGCAGGGCCACCAATATCGATATTCTCAACGCAAGTCTCGAAATCGTTTCCGCCGCGTACCGTTTCTTCGAAGGCGTAAAGGTTGACCGCGATTAGATCGATCGGGCGGATATCGTTCTCCGCTATTTCCGACTGGTCGTCTTTGCGGTCGCGTCTCGCAAGAATCCCACCGTGGATCTTTGGATGTAACGTCTTCACCCGTCCGCCGAGAATCTCAGGCGAGCCAGTGAAATCAGACACTTCGACGACATCGATACCGGCGTCGCTAATCGTTTTTGCTGTACCTCCGGTAGATAGGAGCTCAACGCCATTCTCGCTTAGATAACGAGCAAAATCTACGAGACCAGTTTTGTCGGTTACGGAGAGTAGTGCGCGTTTAATTTGGATGTCGGCCATGAGTTTGTGCTCGAATAGATAGAGGGGTTACACGATCGCGGCGCTTGTTGCAGCTGGTCCGGTATATTCGGGAACGATTGTACACAGGATTTGCATCGCTTCTTCACGTTGACGATTTTTCGCAGCGGTTTCCAGTTTGTCGAGTGCATCTCGCAGCGTCGATATATCGCTCGTTCGAGGTGCTGCCAACAAGATTCCAGCACTAAGGGTCGGGAGTAGCTCTTCGGACTCGTGAAGGAGCTCTTCATGCAGTTTCTCGCCTGGTCGCAGCCCAGTAATTCGTATCTCGATATCCTTATTGGGCTGCATGCCGGCGAGGCGAATCATTTGTTCCGCGAGTTCGAAGATACGAACGGGTTCTCCCATCTCGAGAACGTTGATGTGGCCAACGTCTTCGTTGTTGGAGCGTCCGGCGGCGGATGCCTGGAGGACCAGTTCAACCGCTTCGCGGGTTGTCATGAAATATCGGGTTACTTCAGGATGCGTGACCGTAAGCGGGCCCCCCGACGCCAGCTGCTTTTGGAAGAGCGGGACCACGGAACCTGTCGATCCCAAAACATTGCCAAAGCGGACGGTCACAAATCGGGTGCCATTTTCTTTTTGGGCTTCGATGTCGAGTGCCTGGCAGTAACTCTCGGCCAATCTCTTAGTAGCCCCCATAATATTCGGTGGGTTAACAGCTTTGTCCGTCGAGATCAGGACCATCATTTGGACTTTGTGCGCTAGACAGGCGTCCGCAACGTTCCGACTTCCTATCACGTTTGTCAGAATTCCTTCCAAAGGATTCTGCTCCACCATCGGTACATGTTTTAACGCTGCGGCGTGAAATACAAGCGTGGGAGCATGCGATTCGAACAGCTGGTTGAGTCTTATGCGATCTCTGACATCTCCGAGGACGGCGTAACGTGGTAATTTCGGATTCACTTTCTCCAATTCCTGATCGATCTCGTACAAGTTAAATTCCGAGCTATCCAATAAGGTTATTGAGGCAGGCGAAAATCTAGCGATTTGTCGCACCAGTTCGGTGCCAATGCTGCCGCCAGCCCCAGTAATGAGGACATTCTGCCCGGCGATAAGTACACCCATCGTCTCTCTATCGAGTTTTGTTTGAGGGCGCCCCAGCAGATCTTCAACGGCGATCGGTTGAGCTTCGATCTTTTCATCGAGGC
The DNA here is from genome assembly GCA_002434595.1 of Alphaproteobacteria bacterium UBA6544. Classification (GTDB taxonomy): domain Bacteria; phylum Pseudomonadota; class Alphaproteobacteria; order UBA8366; family UBA8366; genus UBA6544. The sequence continues at coordinate 8,184 of DJKK01000154.1, forward strand.
CGGTTTGTAGTTGTGTGACGCGCGGCAGCCGAGACAGGTTGCAACCGTGAGCCTCGGCTAGGTCGAAGATTTTCCGTACCTCAGCACCGTCCATATCGTTATGTGTCAAAATAAGCTTTTGCATTTGGCCATGGCGGCCGCTGGCTAACGTATCGCTCAATTCCTCCAAACCCGCGACGATGGGTACACCGTGTATCGACCGCCCTACGCGTCCGCCTTTGTCATCCAGAATTGCGACGACGGAATACGGTGCGTTCCGATCACGGTTGTGTTGCCTGATAAAGAGTTCCGCCGCATCGCCCGCGCCAATCAGCATGACCGGGACCCTTCGGTGGTTCGAGCGCTTAAAAATGTTCTCTAGGCGGCGGTCTTTCAGTACTCGGTAAAGGAAGCGTGGCCCTCCCAAGAGAGCCATCAAAATGAACCATTGGATCAGAGGCAGCGACCGTGGCAACTGCTCCAAGCGCGTGAAGAGGAACAGTGCAGGGAGAAAGATTAGGATTGAGAGCGTCACACCCTTTGTGATCGCTGCAAGGTCTTCGATTGAGGCATACGCCCAAATGCCTCTGTACATGCGTGAATAGAGGAAAATAGGCGCAGAGATCGCCGCAAACGCCATACTGGCGGTCAAGATATAATCACCAAGATAAAAATAGTAGAAATCGCCAAGTCGCAGGTACATAGACAGCGGAAACGAGATCGCTGCCATGATCGTGTCGTGGGCAAGAGCGATGCGGGCGCGATTTAAACTTGGGAGCGGGTTCATTGCCGACTTCATAATAGTGGGCCATGGAGGTGACAAGGGGGTGGGGCCGAACCCTCTAATTGTGGTTTGCTCGCCTAGGGCGATGCGTGCTTGGAATCTGTATACCAGTGAACCGTGCGCTTGATTTCTTCATCCATAGATTCTGGAGGCGACCATCCTGGAAGGTCGCCATCTACGGTGAGGGAGCCGGTCAATCGATTAATGATTTCCCGTTTCCCTGCGAGATGGCCGGCGACGGCCAGGAGCCGCGGGTGCATTGGAAACAACCGAGCCGATCTATTGAGGGATACGGCGATTTTGCGAATCAGATTGGCTGCTGATTGATCTTGCCGATCGGACGGAAAATAGAGGCCCGGTTGCGCCCTAACACCCCAGCATATCGCGTCTGCCAGATTGGTTAGTCCGACAAGGCTCCGTCGATTCGTTACGCTTGCAAGCGGCAGAGGAATGCCGCGGTCGACCAATTTAATGAGGCGGATGAAATTTCCTCTGACATTCGGTCCATATACCAGGGGCGGTCTAAAAATCACGATCTCCAGCTCGCTCCTCAATGATTCTAATACTTGTTCAGCCTCGAACTTAGAGATGGCGTAAGGGTTCTGAGGCATGGCCGGGCTGCTTGAGTTGAACGGATTGGCGGATGCCTCTCCATTCACTTTGACAGTACTTATAAAGACGAGCCTTCGAACGCCCGATTCAATTGCACACTGCGCAAGACAGGAAGTGCCGTCACGATTCGTCTTGCGGAACTCCGCGAGCGGATCTCTTGCGGTCTCGCGCATTACATGCGCTCTGCCTGCCAAGTGAACAATTGTATCAACGTTTTCTAGGTGCGGGGTCCATTCCGTTTTGGAATCGATGTTACCGACCTCATTCCGCGTAATTGCTCTAACGTCGTACCCCTCGTGTTGCAATCGGCCCTGCAGTGCGGTTCCAACAAATCCGTTGGCACCGGTGACCAGGACATTCATGATCGCATCCATCCGATCAGGACGAGTACTACAATGCAGGCGCCCGTTAACGATACAACGGGATATGAGATTGCGGATACCGAGAGCGCGATCAACGCGACATTGGCAATTCCGATTGATCCGCTCACCGCGCCATGACTTCGTCCTGCTTGAACGGCCTTTTGATAGAAATGCTCCCGATGCGCCTGCCAGACTTTTTCACCCCGCATGCCCCGTCTGAGCAATGTGTACGTCGCATCGCATACGTAGTAGGACGGCAAAATTAGCGCTGAAACCCAATACCCGGCGAGGGCCAACTCCAAAAGGAGCCAGCCGAGTATGAAGCCGATGGGAACGCTACCGGCATCCCCCAGGAAGATGCGTGCAGGTGGGCGATTCCACCACAAGAATCCCAATATCGCCGCTGCGACAGTCAAGGCATGCCATGGCATCGCAGCAGGGAGCTCATGGAGATTTGACAGGAGCAGAAGGCCTCCGCAAATTCCCAATGTCTCGACGCCGGAAATACCATCAATTCCATCCATAAAATTGAACAAGTTTACGAACCATAGCCAGCCTAAGAATATGGATGCTTTTTCAAGCCACGTCGGCACGACGTTGCCAAACAGCGAAGCTTCATGTGGCAGCGCCGCAATTCCGATTGCGACGGCCAAGGCTTGAATCGCAAGGCGAAACTTCGGGGTAAGGGATTTGAGGTCATCTGCCCAGGAGATCGCCACCAAGAGTGCGCAGGACGCAATTATGGGTGCCGCTGAAGTCCAGGAGAACGCGATAGCCACCAGTTGGACATCGATCGGGTATATCCAAGCAATCAAAACCACGGCTACGACCGGGAGTCCGCCGCCGCGCGGGATAGGCGTCGAATGGCTGCTGCGCTCGTTTGGATGATCCAGAACTGCCTTCTGCTTCAAGTATCGAAGGGTGATGGCGGTAAGCAGGAAGGAAATCAGGGCAACAAGCGCGCCGACAAGAAGGAAGGCGATCATTGAAGCTTTATAGCGTGGAGGGCAAGAGCCCGTCACGTGCTTTAACCGTAGGCCCTTACCGCCTCGGTTTGAAGTCGTACTTCGACATTTCGGCCAAGCATTCCAAGCAGAACTATGATCCGGTTCTCCTTATCGAGGCGCAAGAAAGAACCTACCTGCTCCGCGAAGGCACCACTGGTAATTTCCAATGATTCGCCGGGTTTGAACGGGATGAGTTTTGGAATCTCAATAAGTTGTTCGGCGTTTTCGCGCTCCCTGATCTGTTCGACAACACCGTCTGGTACTGCGCAGGGGCGCTCATTCATTGTTATGATATACGATACACCTCGTGTTCCATTTACGGAACGCCAACGTTGGGAGGTTAAATCGATGCGGACGAAAAGGTATCGTGGGAACAGCGCCAGAATCGCGCGCCTCACAGAACGGGCATGGCGGACATTCCGCAAATATCGGGGGCAATAGACTTCAAACCCTTGGTTCTCCAACTCTCCTTGGGCGAGCATTTCGGCACCAGGCTGGGTGTACACAACGTACCAGGCGCTCATTCGTCCAATGTCTCCATCGGCCCGTCGCGATAAATTCCGAGAATTGGCAAAGCAAGGATTCGGTCAGATGGAAACTCATCGCACAGCCGATCAAAAGTGTCTTGCGGGCTTTGAGTGTCCGTTATGACGAGAGCGTCGAATGCCGTGATGTCAGATAATTGTTTAGCAACTGGCAGGCCCGCAAATCGGTCACGGTTAGAAGCAGGGTCGAATATTCCGACCAACTCAATCTTATGGTCCAGCGAGCAGAGCGCGTAAACTTCTGCAAGATCGCTCACGCCGACCAGGCAAAGACGGTCCCAGTTGCGCGCTCTTGCATACCGGAGCGATTCCAGACATTGTGCCTTTGCGCGCCTGAAGAAGTTGAAAGAGGAAGAGAGGTATTCCGCGGTCAGGCGGGATTTTTCCGCAAATCCCGTCGGCGTAAGATAGTAGCTGTAACGATTCGACGGTATTTGTCCTACTTTTATATAGCCTTTCCTGATGCAACGTTTCAGGTATGTATTCGCAAGTCCTAGCGCGATGCCCAGCTGATTCGCCATTGAACGTTGCGTCAAATCACTATTTTCATGCACAACGTTCAGCAACTCGAGCACAATCTCGGATTCGCCGTCAACTTTTTCGTTGTTAGAGCCAGTGTGGGACATCAGTTATGTGTGGTTGTTCAAAGGTTGAACACAATCATGTTCACGTTGTGAACATACTACCGTTCATATTGTGAACGTCAAGTTTATTGTATTTTCTGTATGTTAGGCTTGTAGATTGACCGGTTTGACAATTCAAATGCTGTTGCGATATTGGTCGATCCAAGGGTGAAACTCTTTTGGCGATGAAATCGAAACCAACAATTTCGGTATTGGGGCTAGGCTATGTGGGCCTGCCATTGGCCTTGGCGCTCGGGGAGAACTATCCCCTAATCGGATATGACAAAAATCCACGGCGAATTGAAGAACTATCCGCAGGGATAGATAGAACAGCTGAGGTTTCGGGTGAGGTCCTCGCCAAGACGAAGGTCCGATTCACCGGAGACGTGGAAGATTTGCGCGATTCCGAACTTTTCGTCATCGCCGTGCCAACGCCAGTGGATCAAAACAGCCAGCCCGACTTGACGGCACTAAAGGGCGCCTCTGAAAGCGTCGCCGGCGTCATGCGAGAAGGTTCAATTGTAGTCGTTGAGAGTACGGTCTATCCGGGCGTCACGGAAAACGTGTGCGGGACTGCGATCGAGAAGATTTCCGGCCTTCAGAGTGGCAAGGACTTTTTTCTCGGGTATTCACCCGAACGAATCAATCCCGGTGATTCCATTCATACCGTCGATAAGATTGTCAAAGTCGTTGCGGGTCAGACACCTGCGATATCAGAAAAACTGGCCGAAATATACGGAAGTATGAACGGCGGGAAGGTTTTCATCGCCAAGGACATTAAGACGGCGGAGGCCGCCAAGGTCATCGAGAACGCGCAACGCGACATAAATATCGCCTTCATAAACGAAATTACGAAGATTTTTCAGAAGCTTGAAATTTCGACGTATGACGTCTTGGAAGCGGCCAATACGAAATGGAACTTTCTGCCTTTTACTCCAGGACTGGTGGGTGGACATTGCATCGGGATCGACCCGTATTACTTGGCGTTTGTGGCGAACGAGGCTGGGTTTGACCCTGCTGTCGTTCTTGCCGGCCGATCAATCAATGATTCTATGTCGGAATACGTCGCGGTGCGGATTGATGAACAACTCGATTCTGCATCGCGCGTCCTCGTGCTAGGGCTTGCATTTAAAGAGAATGTGCCGGATCTGCGTAATTCAAAGGTTGTAGACGTGGTTCGTCATCTTTCGGCAAAGGGTCACGAAGTACAGGTGCATGATCCGCTGGTGGATGCGGAAGAAGCCGATGAGCTATACGGGATCACGCTCTTGTCGGAAATTCCCACAGACTTCGATTGCGTTATCGGATGTGTCGCCCACAATCACTACAGGGCGTTCGATTTCGCTTCGATACTAAAGGCGGGGGGGTTGATCGCCGACCTGAAAGGTATGTGGAGAGAATCCGAAGCGCGCCACCTGTTTAGGTACTGGAGTCTCTAGCGAAGCAGGTGTCGAGAAGTGCGTGGGCTAACGTTCATCAAGCGTGTGTATCGACCAAGAAACTTCGGTCTTCATGGCCTTGGTTTCGCCCGAAACCACAAGCTGTTTGCTGCGGCGCGACGTTCCGCCATCGAGGAAGATACTTTCTTCGAGCGAGAGGTCGGTGCCGTCGGAGTTGAATTGCCAGCCTCCGCCCTTCGGTAGTTTCAGAATTGCGGAATTTCCATTTTGCACGATCGATGCGGAAACCGCTGGGTGTAAATGAAACCGGATGTCAAACCGCTGCCCGGCTCTGCCAATTAATTGATCAATGCCGTCGAGTTGCTCTCTGTGTTTGGACAACTTGATGATTCTGGAATGGGTCGTGCCGAGGATCCCTGCATAGCCATTGTGAGCGGCGGTGCAGATAAAACTCTCATCGTCATCTTCACGCGATATGCTGACGTCAGGCCGTCTTTTGCCGATGCCTCCTGAACTCAAGAGTTCAATCGAATTTCTATTCTCCAGCGAGAGCGTCGAATGCGCTGCGGTGGTGCGCTGCACATTCTGCCACTCGTCAGTCCCGTCTGAGATCGCGCCGCAGTTCGTAACCAATCGTTCTTGGCCAATACTAATTTCGAGGCTAAGGGTGCCCGCGTGTGCTGAGTCGTCAAAACCGGCTGGTGGCGGACCTCCGGTATCCATGAGCGCGAGAATGCGGCCGGAGAGAAAACGCTCGAACCCGGCGATTGCTAGACTGGCGGATGGCTGACCCCGGCTATCGGCCTTGATCAAGGTGCGGTCCACGACTTCAGCAGTTTCGGATTGGCTGCCATTGAAAAGGCTCAGGCCGCCGTCTTGATGGCGGAAGAAGCGGAGTGCCGGGGCCATGCTGCCAATCGCATTCTCGAGTTTTGTCGGCACCGGATAACTGCAACCCGCCAAAATCGAACGAATTTCGATCAACCGGCGCAAGACAAAATGATGCGTAGATGGGCACCTACTCTTGTGGCCGCCGTCTTCCAATATCTGGCGATCGATTTCGCGCTCGAGTTTTTTTATCAGAAAAGACCGGCGCTTACTGCTTGTTGGGAGGCACATCGCTCCGCAAATCAATCCCTTTAGCCCAGTAAACCGGGCTACAGAATCGGATTCGAACTCAATAACGCGATGAAGGTGTTTGAGTTGCTTCTTTAGGTGCCGGACGACGAGAATTCGAAACGGTTTTCCGCTCGCGGCAAACAATCGGTCATAGTACTCGAGCCATAGGGATACGCGTTCCGCCAGTATATCAGAGCGCCATGCCAGAGGTGACCAGGCGTCATTCAGGGTAATCCAGTCGCGGACCAGTATTTGCAGCCTTTCCCGCGCTGTCGCCATGTCTTCCGCTTCGGCTAAATCCCGAATCCAGGTAAATTTATGCAATTCGGCGCTTGCGTTGCGATCGTCCAGATCGTTGGACCAAGGATCAACGGAAGTCAGGATGTATCTGTCCGATAAATGGAATTTCCCAAGAATTATATCGTTGCCGATTTGCGGTTCGCCCTTCCAGATGGGCTCCGGAGCATATGTCAGGACTTTCGGTGGCCGGCCCCAGAGGGTTAGATTGTATCCACTCGATTTGAAGACCGCTTCCAGTGTCGCAAGGACGATCTGGTTTATTCGCGAGCGTTTCGGTAGAGCAACCGGCATGGCAGCCAGTACCTAGGGAGAAACCCGGAGACGGTCTATGTTGTCCGCGTAAGAGTCGGGTCCGCCCTTAAATGACGCGGTGCCGGCGACCAGGACGTTAGCGCCGGCGTCTACAACCAGCTTTGCCGTGGTCTGATCAATTCCTCCATCGACCTGAAGAGCGATTTGGCGGCTGCTATCGTCGATGCGTTGACGAATTTCCGCGATTTTTTTGATCTGGCTGCTGATGAACTTTTGTCCGCCAAATCCGGGATTCACCGTCATAACGAGAATTAGGTCGATTTCGTCTATCACCTCGTCGATGGCGCTGGCTGGCGTGCCTGGATTTAAGGACAGGCCGGCGCGTTTTCCCAGCGCTTTGATGGACTGGATAGTTCGATGTGTATGCGGACCGGCTTCTGCATGAACGGTAATGATGTCTGCTCCGGCATCTGCGAATGCATCGATATAGGGATCGACCGGTGATATCATCAAATGAACGTCAAAAACCTTTTGTGAGTGAGAACGGAGCGCTTTTACGACGCCTGGGCCAATCGTCAAATTTGGCACGAAATGGCCGTCCATAACGTCAATATGAATATAGTCCGCACCGGCCGCGTCTATTGCCCGGACTTCTTCACCCAGTCGGGCGAAGTCCGCCGAAAGAATTGATGGCGCGATGAGAACACTTTCTGACATTTTGAACTTCCTATTCCTTGACAATGTTTCGTGCAAGAAGAGTTTCAGGTCACGGACTATGTAGCTGCATGTCGCACAAGGCGGGCGGCGAAAAAGCCGTCAAGACCGCCCAGCTCCGGCCAATGGCATGGCAGCGTTTGGATGTCACCATTCTTCGTCCGAAAGTCCGAAGGGATACCATGATCGTATTCCTGAAGTGGGTCTCTTGAGAATTCCGTGTTCGCCAGTAAAAACTTATTGACGACACGTGCACCTTCTTCGGGCTGCATTGAACACACAGCGTAAATTAAATGCCCGCCCGGCCGAACCATCCGTGCCGCCGATGCAACGAGGCGAGACTGTATCTTGGCCATCCGCCGAACGCCTTCGAGTTGCTTTAGATGGGGAATATCCGGATGTCGCCGAATGGTGCCGGTTGCAGAACAGGGCGCATCTAATAGGACAGCGTCGGCCAGTTCACCAGGTTTCCAGTTCTCGATGTCCGCTTGAACGATGTCAGAGCTGAGGCCAAGTCGTTCAAAATTCTGTTGCAACGTTTCCAGCCGTTCTGCGGAATGATCGATCGAGGTAATCTTGGCGCCACTTGATGCCAGCTGCGCCGATTTTCCGCCAGGTGCCGCGCAAAGGTCGAGGATATGTTTACCCGCAGGGTTGGGAATCAGACGTGCGGGCAGGGCGGCGGCGGCATCCTGTATCCACCAATCACCTTCTTCGAATCCAGGCAATTGCCGCACATCTCGCGGCGCCTCGAGCCGGATGGAACCGGTTGGCAACATCTGGCCGCCTAGAGTTTCTGAAATGCGCGTCACTTCCGTTTTGGGGGTAATATCTATCGGTGCTTCGCTGCCATGCGCGACAGCGATCGCCAAGGCATTGGCCTCTCCAAATGCTTGGGCCCAACTCTTCAGCAACCACTGCGGCGTATTCGCACGCGCGGCAGCTTCGATCGGCATGCGCGCATCGGGAGATATCTGACGGAGAATGGCGTTGGCCAATCCACTGAAGCCAGCGAAACGAGAGTTCTTAAGGGACGCGACAGCAGTGTCGACGGCGGCATGGGGCGGTGTTTCGAGAAACATGAGCTGAGCGGCGCCCACGCGGAGCGTTTGGCGGACAGTCAAGGCGCTGTTTGAAATGGGTTTTTTAAGAAGTTTACTGATTGCGGCGTCAATTTCACCGAGACGTCGGAGTGTAACGCTAGCAATCAGGCGGGCAAAGCTTCTGTCTGGGCCGGTAAGTACGTTGAACCTCGGCGTTGTTGCTAGTGCGGTGTCGAGCGAAGCTTTACGCGTCAGAACGGCATCAAGTAAGTCGATGGCAGCCTTCCGTGCGGCGATACCGGTGCGAGGTTCCATGGAACGGGTTTAGGCGTTGCGGGCCTGCGACTCAAGAAGCCTGTTTCATTAGCCCCACGGGTGTCTGGGTTGCGTTGGCACCGTTTCTCCGGCCATTTGCACGAGCATTGTCGCCATCGGTGGGAGGAGGGCGACAAGAATCGTACCCAAAACTTCCAATGGACTGTTCCGATTACCGCCTCCAAACATCCCAGCGAACATCACGATCTTTGCTAGCATGGATATCGTGCCGGTGATTGTTGCGGTGACCGTCATGATGGGCGTGTAGCGGTATCTTACATGTGCCAGTTCGTGTGCCATCACGTCCGCAAGCGAGAAAGATCGGCGTCTTTCCAGCAATTAACACACCGGTTCGCAAGATGTTCATGGATGTCCGTCGTTGCGTTTGCAGATCGATTAAGTGGAGATGCCGGCCGTCAGTTCAATACTTGCGCTTGTCCGTTGTCGTAACGATATTGGTTAAATGCTCAAAAAATTAAAAAAGCCCTTTCAGGGCAGCGACACAAAATTCGAGGTGGTAGCTGAGGCCCCCGAGGTTCGAGGCCAAGACGCAAAGACCTTGGCTGAAATGAAGGCTGACGCGGCGGGTGAGAAATGGCGTGCTGAAGCCGAAGCCAAGGGTGAGAAACCGGTCGAGGTCGGTGGCCCGAAGGGGCTGGAGCCGACGCGTTACGGCGACTGGGAACGGGCGGGACGCTGCGTTGATTTCTGACTTTTCCTGAAAACCTAAGAGCGGACCAATGTCCGTCCGTATGGTAGCCATCCGTAAGGCAGTGATTCCTTAACGGTTCATTCTATTTTCGATTAGATCATCGACGACGGCTGGTTCCGCCAATGTCGACGTATCGCCGAGATTACCAAAATCGTTCTCCGCAATTTTTCGCAGGATGCGTCGCATGATCTTGCCGGACCGGGTTTTCGGCAGCCCCGGTGCCCACTGTAACCAGTCGGGTGAAGCGATCGGACCAATTTCCTTTCGGACCCACTGGACGAGCTCCTTGCGCAGGTCGTCTGACGGCTGCTCGCCTACATTCAGTGTCACGTACGCATAGATTCCCTGTCCCTTGATGTCGTGGGGCGAACCGACAACGGCCGCTTCAGCAACTAGGGAATGGGCGACCAAAGCCGATTCGACTTCGGCGGTTCCCATGCGATGGCCCGAAACGTTAATCACGTCATCGACTCGGCCGGTGATCCAATAGTATCCGTCTTCATCTCTGCGGCATCCGTCACCCGAGAAATATTTGCCCGGGAATTGGCTGAAATAGGTTTCGATGAAGCGCTTGTGATCTCCGAAAACGGTCCGCATCTGGCCAGGCCAAGAGTCGAGCATGCAGAGATTGCCTTCGGCGGCGCCCTCCAGAAGGTTGCCGTCATTGTCGACAAGGGCCGGCTGTACGCCAAAGAACGGGCGCGTCGCCGAACCGGGCTTGAGCCCCGTCGCACCCGGCAGTGGTGTAATCAAGATGCCGCCGGTTTCTGTCTGCCACCAAGTATCGACGATCGGGCAGCGACCGTCTCCGACAACATTGTGATACCAGAGCCAGGCCTCGGGGTTGATAGGCTCCCCTACCGACCCCAACAAACGTAACGTTTTTCGGCTTGTCTTTTGAACCGGCTCGTCGCCTTCACGCATAAGCGCACGGATTGCTGTCGGCGCGGTATAGTAGATGTTGACGCCGTGCTTATCGCAGACCTGCCAATGCCGGCTTGCATCCGGATAATTAGGCACCCCTTCGAACATCAGCGTCGTCGCCCCGTTCGCAAGCGGACCGTAGACGATATAGCTATGACCAGTTACCCAACCGA
>DJKK01000154.1:19387-19915 GCA_002434595.1 Alphaproteobacteria bacterium UBA6544
GCTGTACACCAATAAATGTCACCGTCGTGATAGTCGAAGACGTACTGATGCGTCATTGACGCATAGACCAGATAGCCGCCGGATGTATGAAGAACACCTTTCGGTTTTCCGGTGGAACCGGAGGTATAGAGGATAAATAGTGGATCCTCCGCACTCATTGCTTCGGCAGGACAAACGGCAGAAGCTTCCGCCATGGCTTCGTGATACCAAACATCGCGGCCGTCGACCCAGTCGATATCGCCACTGGTGCGTTTGACCACGATGACAGATTGGATGTTACCGCACAATTCGGCGGCGGCGTCTGTATTTGCCTTGAGAGGCACAACTCGTCCTCCGCGTAGGCCCTCGTCCGCCGTGATGATCACGCTCGAATCACAGTCTTCTACCCGCCCCGCTAGCGCATCGGGTGAAAAGCCGCCAAAGACCACCGAGTGGATCGCCCCAATTCTTGCACACGCCAACATGGCGTATGCGGCCTCCGGGATCATCGGCATGTAAATGGTTACCCGGTCCCCTTTCTTGACGCCT
>DJKK01000162.1:0-13551 GCA_002434595.1 Alphaproteobacteria bacterium UBA6544
GGCAGCTGAAAAGCTGCTTGCGGATCGACTTGCCGGAGAAGAGGGCTCGCGCCTTATCGACAATTCCATCGAGGATATACCACGCAAACTGCAATGAACTGCCGCGGCATGGTCTATCGAAAGCCCCGGTTCGCCGGGGCTTTTTTCTGTCGCGTTGTTAGTCTGTAAAAGACACGATAGACCTTAGCGGTATGAATTGGGTGAGCGGGACGACAAATGCATGCCATAGGTTAAGCGCAATGCAGCGGGCCGCATTTCCGCAATATTCGATTGAACTAGCCGCGATGCAAAGGAGCGTGCGCGGGCCTACGATCCGGAACTGCTCAAGTTTCTCGGCTTCGCCCGAACGCAAACCGTATCACCGCAGGTCGAGATGGCGGCGCAGAAACCGGTGCCATCCTTTCAATACGCGGAAGAGGAGGTCTCGTTCTAGGATTGGGCGATGAAAGCGAGTCGTATCCTGAACCTCCCGCGGTGGAACCCGCTCCACCGACGGTCATGCGGCGGAAGCGCCGGAACCTGTCGCAGAGGCGTGAGGGGCCGATTTTGGAACTGACTTTTCCTTGCCGGATGATAGGCCTGAGGATCTATCAGAAGACGACGGGTTTGCGGAAGAATTTGTTTTGTCAGACGAACCAACGCCGCCAGCAACGGCACCGGTATAGGTACAAACCTCGGAAGAAGCGCCCAATGAAGAGGCGCCGCTGCTCGATTCCGGTGACAAGCCGGCACAGAAGTCGACGGATGCGCCAACCGAAGTTCAATCGTCGATCGCACAATCTACGGAAGAGTCCGGAGATGCGAGTGACGAAAAGGAGATCGACGATTCAGCGCTCCAGCAGCTGGATGCATTGGATTTGGGGATGGCGCGCATCACCGAGGACTGGATCGATCTTCTTGTCATACGCAAAATGATCAACTTCAAGGATTTTCAAGGCATGGCACAGCGCAAGCCCATCAACAGGCGCGTGCTGTGCAGCAACATGTCGGCCCTGACGAACCTCGTTAGCGATGAGGAAAGTAATTTCTAGGGCGCTTATTCCGCGGCGTCGAGATAGGTGTCAAGTGGCGGACAGGAGCAAACGAGGTGCCGGTCGCCATAAACCTGATCGATGCGGTTGACTGGTGGCCAGTACTTATCCTCGCGCTGATTCGCCGCCGGATAGATCGCCCGTTTACGATCGTAGGGGCGATCCCAATCTCGCATGACGTCATCCGCGGTATGCGGTGCGTTGACGAGCGGATTGTTCTCGCGGTTATATTCGCCAGACTCAATGCGACGTACTTCTTCGCGAATCAAGATCAACGCATTGCAGAAACGATCGAGTTCCTCCTTCGATTCGCTCTCAGTCGGCTCGATCATCAGTGTGCCGGCAACGGGCCAAGACATAGTCGGTGCGTGAAATCCGAAGTCCATCAGCCGCTTGGCGATGTCCTCGACGCTTATACCTGCGCTGTCTCTGAGTGCCCGGACGTCGATTATGCATTCGTGCGCGACGCGACCATCCGTGCCCTTGTAGAGCACGGGGAAATGTGGCTCCAAGCGGTGTGCCATATAGTTGGCGTTGAGAATGGCGACTTCGGTCGCCCGCTTCAGGCCATTTCCGCCCATGAGCGCAATATAGGCCCAAGAGATTGCCAGAATTCCGGCACTTCCCCATGGCGCCGACGAAACCGGTGGGCACTCCCGGGCCGCACCCTCGAGGTGCTCGTGTCCCGGCAGGAAAGGTTTGAGGTGCGCACAGACGCCGATCGGCCCGACGCCCGGGCCGCCGCCGCCATGTGGGATGCAGAATGTCTTGTGGAGGTTGAGGTGGGCGACATCGGGGCCGAAACGTCCAGGCATTGCCAGCCCGACCAGTGCGTTCAGGTTGGCGCCGTCCATATATACTTGTCCGCCGTGTTGATGAACGATGTCGCACATATCGACGATGCTTGCCTCGAACACGCCATGGGTGGATGGGTAGGTCACCATAAGTGCGGCAAGCGCCGCTGCATGCTCCGATGCCTTTGCGGAGAGGTCGGCCATATCGATATTGCCGTTCTTGTCACATCCGACCACGACGACCTGCATGCCCGCCATGACGGCGCTCGCCGGATTGGTGCCATGTGCCGAGCTCGGGATAAGGCAGACATTCCGGTCGGAATCACCGCGACCGTCGTGGTAGCGGCGAATCGCGAGAAGCCCCGCATACTCGCCCTGAGATCCAGCGTTTGGTTGGAGGGACACCGCATCGAATCCGGTGACCCGGCAAAGCATGTCTTCCAAACCGTCCGTCAAACGCTGATATCCTTGCGCCTGGTCCAGAGGTGCAAGGGGATGCATATCCGCGAACTCGGGCCACGTAACGGGTATCATCTCGGCCGTCGCGTTGAGTTTCATCGTGCACGATCCGAGCGGAATCATGGAGCGGTCAAGGGCGATGTCTTTCTGCTGCAGCCTTCTTAGGTACCGCAGCATCTCGGTCTCAGATTGATACTGATGGAACGATGGGTGGGTAAGGTATCCGCTTTCTCGTTGCAATGCTGCCGGCAGGCCCGACGGCATATTTGCGTCAATCGCATCAACATCTGCCGCATCCGCACCGAAAACGTTCCACAGCATCTCGATATCCGCACGCGACGCTCGTTCATCGAGCGAAATACCGACACGAGATTGGTCCACCGCACGCAGATTATAGCCTGCAGCGCGCGCACGTTCGTGAACGGCGTCTGCGTCGTCAACGCGTACCGTGAGCGTGTCGAAATAAGAATCGGCTTCGAGCGGTATACCGCTCTGGTCGAGACCGGCCGCGAGAATTGACGTCAGGCGATGGACTCGGGTTGCAATCATGCGAAGGCGGTCGGGACCGTGAAAGACGGCGTACAGGCCCGCCATGACCGCCAGTAAAACCTGTGCGGTGCAGATATTGCTCGTCGCTTTCTCGCGGCGAATGTGCTGTTCACGTGTCTGCAACGCGAGACGCAGGGCCGGCCGACCTGCCGTGTCTAGTGAGACCCCGACGAGACGGCCTGGCATCGCTCGCTTGTGGGCATCTGACGTCGCAAAGAAGGCGGCATGCGGCCCGCCGAAACCGAGTGGAACGCCAAAACGTTGGGCGCTGCCGACGGCAATGTCAGCACCCCACTCGCCGGGAGGTGTAAGTAAGGTTAATGCCAGCAGATCCGTTGCCACAATGAGCATGGCGCCGGCCGCATGGAGGGCGTCGGCCAGCTTCCTGTAATCGTGGATTGATCCGTCCGTTGACGGATACTGGAGCAATGCGGCGTAAACGTCCTGCGCATTGAGTTCGGTTGCCGGATCACCCACAACCAGCTCAATCCCGAGCCGCTCGGTCCGGGTCTCCAAAACCGCGATCGTCTGAGGGTGACAGTCGGCGGCGACAAAGAACCGATCACTCTTGGCCTTACCCACCCGGTGCGCCATCGTCATCGCCTCGGCGGCTGCGGTTGCCTCATCGAGAAGGGACGCGTTGGCGATTTCCATTCCGGTGAGATCGGCGACCATCGTCTGAAAATTGAGAAGCGCTTCAAGGCGGCCCTGTGAGATTTCCGGCTGGTAGGGCGTGTAGGCCGTATACCAGCCCGGGTTCTCCATCACGTTGCGCAGGATGACGGGTGGGGTGATGCAATTGTAGTAGCCCATGCCGATTAAGGATTTCATTACACAATTGGCGTCCGCCATGTCGCGCAGTTCAGCGAGGACATCGCTCTCCGTACGGCTCTCCGGCAATTCTAGTGCTGACGTGTCGAGGATGGACTCCGGAACAGCGGTCTCGATCAGCTGATCGATCGACCCTACGCCAATCTGCCGCAGCATGTCTGCGACTTCGTCGTCGCGTGGCCCGATATGGCGGGTGACGAAATCGTCCGTTTGCTCAAGGTTGGATAGCGTTAGTGCGGGGTCCGGCATGGCGGAGGGCCTCTTTTCTCTATCAGCAAGTCTAGGCGATGAATTCCTTGTAGGCGGCTTCGTCCATGAGGCCTTCAAGTTCGCTCATGTCCGAGATCTTAATCTTGAAGAACCATCCGCTACCCTCGGCTTCCGTATTTACGGTATCGGGGGCGTCGACCAAGGTTTCGTTTGCTTCCGTAATTTCGCCCGTAACCGGTGTATAGATTTCAGAAGCGGCCTTCACCGATTCGACAACACCTGCTTGGTCCCCCTTACTCAGAGCCGCTCCGGATTCCGGAAATTCGATGAAGACTATATCGCCAAGCTGTTCCTGGGCGAAATCCGTGATGCCAACCGTTCCGACATCTCCCTCAATGCGAATCCATTCGTGATCCTCTGTAAACTTTACGTCGGCCATTGCCGCCTCCCCGTGTTTATCCCCTGTAGTAACGTTGTTCTACGAACGGCATGCGAGCGACATTCGCTTCGTGCATCTTGCCGCGGACCTCCGCCTGAACCACCGTCCCAGCTTTCGCCGCGTGAGCCTCCACATATCCCATGGCGACCGGTCCGCCGACACTCGGGCCAAAGCCGCCGCTGGTGATGGCTCCGATCGCCGCGCCATTTTCGTCGAAGAGTCCCGCGGATTCGCGCACCGGCAACCGTCCATTAGGTTGGATTCCGACGCGTCGTCTCGTCACTCCATCCGCGATTTGGCGTTTCACGACCGCCGCACCGGGGAACCCTCCCTCTTCGCGACGGCGTTTGCCGATGGACCACAACAAACCCGCCTCGACAGGTGTAGTTGACCGGTCAATGTCATGACCGTAAAGGCATAGGCCCGCTTCAAGGCGTAGTGAATCCCGCGCGCCGAGGCCAATCGGGGCGACCGGTTTTTGAGATAAAATGAGACGCGCCAGTGCTTCGGCATCGGCGGCATTGCAGGAAATTTCGTACCCGTCCTCACCCGTGTAGCCGGAGCGCCAGATCCGGCATTCCGTGCCACCCAGGCTGTCCTCAGTGGTCGACATGAAGGGCATAGCGGCGAGGCACGATGATCCGAGATCCGAGAGAACCGCCGCTGCGCTTGGCCCTTGCAATGCGATCAGAGCGCGGTCCGCCAATTCGTGAAGTTGATGTCCGGCAGGCAACCCGGCCCGGATATGGGCGATATCTTCGTCCTTGCAAGCTGCGTTGACCACTAGTAGCAGTCGCCCGCCGTCGCGTGTTACCATCAGGTCGTCGAGGATACCGCCGTCGTCGACGGTTAATTGCGTATAGCGCGTCGTCCCATCGTCGAGTCCGTGAATATCGCCTGGCACCATTGTCTCGATGGCACTCACCGGGTCGTCGCCGACCAACTCCAATTGACCCATGTGGGACACGTCGAACAGGCCCGCCGCTCCGCGCGTATGGAGATGTTCCTTGAGAATTCCAAGTGGATACTGGACCGGCATTTCGTACCCGGCGAAAGCGATCAATTTGCCACCAAGTTCGACATGCAGGGCATGCAGCGGCGTACGTTGAATTGCCCCTTCCGATGCGGATTCGCGTGCCATTCGGTTCCTCCAACTTTGCGCGTTGGGCACCGCCTTGTCCAAGACGATCCCTCCCCGCTCTGTCGTGGAACCTGAGAGTGTCACCGGCTCCGCCGGCTTACACCTTCGGTGAGTCGTGACCTAGGTACGCGACTACTTTCCAGAGTGCCCTTCCCCGACGGTCCTTTTGCCTGAGAGATTCCGGGGCGGTTGCTCCTTCGGCGCCCGCATATAGCGCGGGTCTCTCCCACAGGGGTCGATGGGCATGTTGTCGACGCGAAACGTCAACAACAGTCAAGCTACTAGAGCTTAGGCGAATGTCAACTAGCCCGTGCGGGTTAGAGCTGTCGTCGGCGATTGAATTCCAATTCCTCGGGACTCATCTCGAAGCCGGCGTAGACCGAATAACTAGCCGGGTCCACATTGGGCTGTAGATCGATCTGGATAGTCACTGAATCTTCGAATTCGAACCGCCTTTCCGAACCTCCGAACTTCAGTATGATAGGGAATGCCTCGCGCATGATAACTTCTCGTCGGCCGTTCAGGACGGCGACGAAGAAGGCGAACTTGACCTCGCGTTTCGTTTCCGCAGGCCCTCGGATAACGGTGAGTTTCGCGTCCGTCGTCACGAAGACGGCTTCTTTTTCGACATCACAATGTTTGCCCGACACTTCCATTTTGGCTTGAAAGAGGACGTCGGAAAGCTTTCCGATCTTTCCATCGGAAAAGCGCGTCAATTCGCCGGGTGCGTTCAATACAGCGACCTGAGGGCAAGCTAAGCCAGACAGGCTCCCGCCCCCGCCGAAAATGCTGCCGTCTGCGCAGGCTGTGACCAACGGGCCAAGAAGGACGAAGGCAAGCGCAAACCGTCGGATATTATGCAGCGCCCTCACAGCTTGGAATGCGTGCCGTCGCAGAGTCGAGTTTCCTTGGTGTTTTTGCAGCCGCAGAAATACACGGTTCGGGATTCCTCGGCGGTATTTTTTGATGGTTCGAGGCCGGTGCCCTTATGGCTGCCGTCGCAGAAGGGCTGTTCCTTGCTCAGGCCACGGGCGCACCACCAGTAGCTTTTTCCTTCCTCTACCTCTGTGCCGAATGGAGATTTTTGCGCGATAACCGGTTCCGCCATGGGTCTTTTTCCTTCTTCGATTGCTGCGTAATATGCCGATGTCAGCCGTTTGGCCGGAGATTGTTTCAATTACCGCAAGCCGGCTGGATATTAGGAGACCCCCCCGACCACCACAAGCTGGACCCTAGGTACCGGATATGGCCGTCTACACTGAAGTATTGGATGAGGATCTAGAAATCTTCGTCGACGCCTACGATATCGGTAGGGTCCTTTCCTGCAAGGGCATCGCGGAAGGTGTCGAGAACACCAACTACTTGATGCAAACTGACCGGGCGCAATACATCCTGACTCTTTACGAGAAACGGGTGGCGTCCGAGGATTTGCCGTTTTTCCTGAACCTTATGGAATATCTCGCGGAGGCTGGCATCCCCTGTCCGACGCCTTTGCACGGACGAGACGGAGACGCTCTGCGCACCCTCTGCGGCCGTCCGGCGGCGATCATCACTTTTCTTCACGGCATGTGGCCGAAGCGAATCAATGCCGTCCATTGCTCTGAGGTAGGTGCAGCTTTGGCACGGTTCCACGATGCCGGCGCTGCGTTCGGCATGGAACGGCCAAATGCGCTTTCCCTCGCGGCTTGGCGCCCGCTGTTCGAGGCCTCTCAAGTGCGTGCGGATGACGTGCGGCCAGGGCTGACGGACCTGATCGCCGCCGAGCTCGACTATTTGGAGGCGCACTGGCCCACCGACCTACCGCAAGGCGTCTGTCACGCCGATCTTTTCCCCGACAATGTATTTTTCCTCGGTGAAGAACTTTCAGGCCTGATCGATTTCTATTTCGCCTGCAACGATTTTCTCGTCTACGACCTCGCCATCTGTCTCAACGCATGGTGTTTCGAACGCGACAACAGCTTCAACGTGACAAAGGCCAGACGGATGCTGTCCGCATATCGACGAGAACGCGATGTTTCTGACGCGGAGATATCCGCTCTGCCCACAATCGCGCGAGGTGCCGCGCTGCGATTCCTGTTGACCCGTCTTTACGACTGGCTCCATCAACCGGAAGGCGCATTTGTGAAACCCAAGGATCCCCTCGAGTACCTGACCATTCTACAGTTCCATCAGGGCGTCTCGACACCCGGCGAGTATGGGCTCGACTGATGCGCGAGGCCGCGATTGTCGAAATTTTCACGGATGGAGCCTGCAGCGGCAATCCGGGACCGGGAGGCTGGGGTGCAATTCTACGATTCAAGGACCAGGAAAAGGAACTGTCCGGAGGTGCGCAAGAGACAACGAATAACCGGATGGAGCTTCAAGCTGCGATCGAAGGGCTACGCGCACTGAAACGTCCGATGCGGGTCGCGATCCACACTGACAGCACATATGTAAAGGACGGGATCACGAAGTGGATCGTGAACTGGAAGTGGAACGGGTGGAAAACCGCCGCCAAGAAACCGGTCAAGAATATCGATCTCTGGCAAGCTCTCGACGACGTCATGAGCGGCCATCACGTCGAATGGCACTGGGTAAAGGGACATGCGGGACATCCGGAGAACGAGCGGGCTGATGCACTGGCGCGCGCGGCCGTGCCGACCGGAGTATAGAGCAACGCCCCCGGCATGCCGGGGCGTCCGTAACCTGTGGCGGTGGCTGCTTAGAGCGCTTTTGAAACTTCTTCCGCACTCGATGTTGTTAATTCGCCGTCAGCCTGCAAGGCAAGGTGCTTTACCACGCCATCCTCGACAACTAGCGCAAATCGCCTGCCCCGGACACCCAATCCGCGCTCGCTCAGATTAAGCTCGACACACATTGCTTTGGTGAGTTCACCACTGCCGTTAGCAAGCATATCGATGGTATTGCCGGTATTCTGGTCCTTGGCCCAGGCACCCATGACAAATGCATCGTTCACAGAAAGGCATGCGATCGCTTCGACACCCTCCGCCTCAAGGTCACCTGCATTCTGTATGAAACCGAGGGCATGCTGGGCCGAACAGGTTGGAGTAAACGCTCCCGGCACGTTAAAATTACTACCTTGCGGACCGCACAATAGTCAGCCATCGACACAGCTTCCGGACCGTCTGTGCCCATTTTTTGAGCGTGATTGACGGCATCTTATCTCCAACACTGATCGTCATGAGATCGTCCCTTCCAAGGATTCCAAGGGGTACCCATTGCCGTCATGTTCCATGCAGAGCGGCTTTCCGACCAGCAGATAAGCGTAAATTCGCTTATTTCGTGTGGTTCGAACCGCTTCTTCAGCGCTGTGCGAAAGCTCCTCTGTCGGTCGCACGGCTGGCTGCTTCGACAACTATGTCGCTGGTCAACAGCTCTGGCAACGCGATGCCATTGGGATTCTTCGGACCATAAACCGCGTTGAATGGAATGCCGTATCTCCCGAAGCTTGCGAGATAGGCGGATATGGCGGGGTCCTGACGTGTCCAGTCCGCCCGCATGGGGATCACATCATCTCGGTCAAGCCAGCCTGCGACCGGGGCTGTGTCGAGGACCAGTATCTTGTTGACCTGGCAGGTAAGGCACCAATCTGCGGTCACGTCAACGAAGACCGTTTTGCCCGATGCAACCAGCCGTTGGAGTTCGCCTTTGTCGAAAGTGCGCCAGGTGGCTAAAGTCTCGGAATACTCAGTTTTTGCCGGTGGCGCGATTGCGCCGGCCAGAAGGGCCGTGACGGCCAAAGCGGTAGTTACCTTGCCGGCGTGGCGGCTGAGAAGCGAGGCTGGCATTTTCTTCAACGCGATGACGGCGACCATCAGTACCACCAGTGTGGCAACACTGATGGCGGTTTCTGCACCGGTCTGCGCGGTCAGCACCGTGATAAGCCAGACACCGGTTGTAGCCAACGCCAGCCCGAGGATACGGCGAAGCCAAGTCATCCAGTTGCCCGGCCGTGGTAGTCGGGTTGCTAATTGCGGTGCGGCGGCAACACAAAGATAGGGAAGGGACAGACCGAGTCCCAAGACGAAGAAGATTCCGAATATCTCGGCGGGACCACGACTGAGCGCAAATCCGACCGCCGTTCCGAGGAAGGGTGCACTGCAGGGCGTTGCAAGCAGGGTTGCGAAGGCGCCAGTGAGGAAATGGCCGCCAAGAGAATGCCCGTCTCCGGTTGATCCTGCGACGTCGCTGAGAGCGCTGGGCAGGACAATTTCGAAAACCCCGAACAGGTTGCTCGCGAACAAGGCAACAATCAGCGTCATGGCGACCAGAAACACCGGCTGCTGAAACTGGATGCCCCAGCCGATTGCAATTCCGGCCGACTGGAGGGCGACGAGCGCGGCCGCGATCAAAAGGAATGAGAAGACGATACCTGTTGCCGAAGCGATAAACCCGCGACGTACGTCCTGCGGGTCTCGTCCACCATGACCGACGACGCTGAGTAACTTCAGCGACAGTACAGGAAGGACGCATGGCATGAGATTCAGGATGAGACCGCCGGCCAGCGCCAACAGAAGGATGAACCAGATCGAGGGCCCGCCGTCGGTGTTGGCGAGCGGCATTGATGCTAGTGCATCCTGTGTTCCGGTTGCCATCGCTTCCAGCATACGGTCTCCATCGACCAGTGTCAGGATCAGCGGTACGCCTTTGGCGTCGACTGGACCTTCGAGACCGCCACCCGAAACAACAAAGACGGTTTGCCGGCCATCGTCTGATAGGCTGACTTCAGGCTTTCCGAAGAAGGAGCCGTCAGGCCCCTCAACAAAGATATC
Organism: Alphaproteobacteria bacterium UBA6544; assembly: GCA_002434595.1. Classification (GTDB taxonomy): domain Bacteria; phylum Pseudomonadota; class Alphaproteobacteria; order UBA8366; family UBA8366; genus UBA6544. The sequence goes on from DJKK01000162.1 coordinate 10,227, forward strand.
CGGTGTCACAAACGGCTCACGGGCAGTGGCGACGACAGTCATCTTCACTTTCTCGCCGGCAGAGGCGAGTTGCACGCCGGATATCGCCAATCCGTGGCGTTTGCCGTTGCCGGGCACCCGTGCTCGGAATTGGTCGAGCAGATGAGCGTGCGAAGACGCGGAGGCCATACCGGCCGGGATTCTCAGTTCGGCGGAGGCTTGATAGGGAATGCAAATGTCCTTGCAGGTGAGATAGTCGACCTTGGTGCGCACGGTGGTTGGGGCACCTGATCGTTTGACACGGGCCGTCAGTGGCAGGACGACTTCTACGGTATAGCCGAGTGTCTCAAGTTTAAATATTGAAAATCGCGTTGGTGCAGGCCAATCGATATGCACGTCGGAAACGTTCTCAGAATCGCTCCAGTCTGGTCGAGGCGGGAAGCCCGCATCTCCAGGTGAGCGCCAATAAAGCTTCCATCCCGGTTGCATGCGGAACTGCAATCCGAGTGGCAATGTTTCACGCTCGCCAACGGCCTGAACGGCGGAGATCAGGCGCATCTCCACATGCTCGTTCTTACTCCACTCTCCATCGACGGCACGGGCGTCGCGCTCAGCAGCGAAGAGCGTGACAACCAAAGCGAGTAGGGGCAATGCGAACCGCATGCGGTTCATGTGATGTCTCCGAGAAATTTGCCGCATTTATAAGCCAAACGCTGGGAAGTCGAACCGCACGATTACGTACGTTTCGGTTTCCCCGCGTCAGTCTATTCAAACACGATCGAGCAGACTATCATAGTACTCCCGGAAAGCAGTGAATTAACGGGGGTTCACGCCATGAGTGCGGTGGATTACCTTACAGGACAACTATTGATCGCGATGCCTGCCATGGGCGATCCGCGGTTCTCAAAAGGTGTCATCTACATGTGCGTGCACAATGAAGAAGGCGCGATGGGTCTTGTCGTCAACAAACTGGCGGATGGCCTCGGTTTTGCGGATCTGCTCGACCAATTGAATATTGAAACGCTCGACGTCGCGCCGTCACTGCCGATCCACTTTGGCGGACCCGTTGAAACAGGCCGCGGCTTCGTTTTGCATTCGTCTGATTATGTGCGCGACGGGACAATCGATGTCGGTGGGGGTGTCAGTCTGACCGCAACAATCGATATCCTGCAAGACATTGCCGAAGGCAGCGGACCTGAGAAGTTCTTTCTGGCGCTCGGGTATGCCGGATGGGGTGCTGGGCAGCTCGATGGTGAAATTCAGCAGAACGCCTGGCTGCATGTGCCTGCAGACCCGGATTTGACGTTCGGGCCGGATATAGACAGCAAATGGGGACGGGCCATCGCGAAAATTGGTGTCGACCTGACACTGCTATCGGGTGACGCTGGTCACGCCTGACGGCACGCGCTCAGTTGCGCGTGTGCCGGTCTGACCGGAGGATTCCGAAGGTCCTGTGATCCTGCCAGCTGCCGTCGATACAGAGGTACTGGCGGGCCAATCCTTCCTCCGTGAAGCCTAGCTTCAGTAATAGCCAACTGCTTGGATTGTTGTGAACCAGACACGCCGCTTCGACCCGATGCAGCCCCAGTTCGTCAAACGCATAGTCCAGCACTAATCCCACTGCTTCCGCCATATGACCGCGACGGATATAGGGATAACCCATCCAATAGCCGATCGTCCCCGCCTGGGCTACGCCGCGCCGGATATTAGACAAGGTGACGCCGCCAAGCAGATCGTCACTGTTTTGGTGGAAAATGAAAAATGGGAAGGAATTGCCAGACTGCCAGTCTTCGGTGAAGCGCCGCAAACGGCGTCGAAATGCCGCCGGTTCGGCGCCATCTTTAGGCCACGTCGGTTCCCAAGGCTGCAGGAATTCACGACTGACTCGCCGGACATCCACCCACTGGCGTTGGTCGCGCCGACGGGGCGCGCGCAAGTAGACGTTCTTGCCACGCAAGATTGTCTTGGAATAACGCAAGAACAGGAGATCCAACACGGACGGTCGCCCCCCCCTCGAAATGATCGCAGCACTAATTTGCAAGCGTTGCAACCAGACGATCGTATTCCATGATTTGGTTCACCGGACCGATTGCGGCAATCGTTGGGCGACCGGAGAAGATACGTTCTGCAACGGCGCAAATTGCTGTGCGGTCGACTGCTTCAATCTTCTCCACCTGCTCTTCGGTGGTCAATGGCCGGCCAAAGACGAGCATTTGCTGCGCCATTTGTTCACAACGCGAGCCGGTTGATTCAAGGGACATCAACGTTGCGGCCTTCAGCTGCGTTCGCGCACGCTCGATTTCCTCGCCGCTTAGCGAGCCCGGTAACCGCTGGATCTCTTCACAGATGACCGGCAGCAATTCGTCGACGTCCTGCGGCCCGGTACCCGCATAGATACCGAACAGCCCACAATCTCTGTAGAAGGTGGGGTAGGAGTAAATCGAATACACGAGGCCGCGTTTCTCGCGCACTTCTTGGAACAAGCGGGACGACATGCCGCCGCCAAGAAGCGCCGACATGACCGATGTCGCGTAGAATTGATCGTTTTCGTAAGAGATTCCTGGGAAACCCAATAAAAGATGAACCTGCTCCAGATCTCGGTCTTCCAAGTGGGCGCCACCGACATAAGTACCCGGTTCCATCTCGAAGTGCCCGATTTCCGGTATGGAGTCGAACAAGCGCTTGGCCATCGCGACGATTTCGTCATGGTCGAGATTCCCGGCCGCAGACAGGACCATGCGATCCCCGCCGTAGCCGGCGCGCATGTGACCCATCACTGTTTTGCGTTGCATATTGCCCACGGTCTCGATGCAGCCAAGCACGGGCCGTCCGAGGGCCTGGTCCGGAAAAGCCGCCATTTGAAAGTGGTCGAACACACGGTCGTCGGGTGTGTCGTGTGCCTGCCCGATTTCCTGGATCACAACGGTACGTTCGCGCTCGAGCTCCTGCGGTTCGAAAGTTGAATGCTGCAGGATATCAGCAAGGATATCGAGCGCGAGGCCGGTATTCTCTTTCAGTATCTTTGCATAGTAGGCCGTCTGTTCGCGGCTGGTATATGCATTCAGATGGCCGCCGACGGACTCGATTTCCTCTACTATGTCCTGCGCATTCCGTCGAACGGTACCCTTAAACGCCATATGTTCCAGAAGATGGGCAACGCCATTGACGTCCGCCGTTTCATTTCGCGCGCCGGTGCCGACCCAAACACCGCAGGAAACGGTCTCAACCCGCTTCATCTCTTCAGTGACGACGCGTATTCCGTTGGGCAGGGTGGATACAGAGACTGTCATGCCGCACCTGGCAGGGAAACACGACCGCGAATATGATCCTGCAGCGTGGCTAAATC
>DJKK01000162.1:13933-15573 GCA_002434595.1 Alphaproteobacteria bacterium UBA6544
GGGCGGTAGGGCGGGGCGCCTGCCAGTTGCCCGCTCAACCGCATCCGGGAACTTTGCAGGATGCGCCGCAGCTTGGGCGACGATAGGCGCGCTATTCTCTCGCGCCATCGCGCGTCCGGCGGCGACACCGATCGCCGTATGGGGATCGATCAGCTCACCGGTCGACATCAGCACCTGCTTCATTTCCTGCATGGTGCCGGCATCGTCTAGTCTGCTCGCGGAAATCGCTTCTTGGGCCGTTCGGTGCAGATTGTCGCCGACGGTAAGAGTCCCGTCGCGTCGGAATTCCGCCATCGCCGCCGTCAAGACGCTGCCGTCACGTCCGTAAAGATCGAATAGAAATCGCTCTAAATTGCTTGATACCTGAATGTCCATGCTTGGCGAAATGGTTTGTTCAACGGTCCCCATCGACAGCGCTCCCGTTTCGAAAAATCGCGTCAGGATATCATTTCTGTTGGTGCCGATGATCAGCTGGTCAACGGGCAGACCACAGGCCTTGGCGGCATATGCGGCAAAGATATTGCCGAAATTTCCGGTGGGCACCGCAAAAGAGACGGATCGGTCCGGCCCACCCAGTGAAACCGCCGCATGAAAATAGTAGACTATCTGCGCGGCGACCCGGGCCCAGTTGATCGAGTTGACGGCCGAAAGGCGTGCTGCCTCGCGGAATGCCGCGTCGGCGAACATTGCCTTTACCAAGTCTTGGCAGTCGTCAAACGTCCCCTCGACTGCGACGCAATGCACATTTGCGGCAAGCACGGTTGTCATCTGACGGCGCTGCACCTCCGACACGCGGCCGTGCGGGTACAGTATGAAGATGTCGATTGCTTCCCTGTCCCGGCAGGCTTCAATGGCTGCCGATCCCGTATCGCCCGAGGTTGCGCCGACGATGGTGACGCGCTCACCGCGGCGTGTCAGGACATGATCGAAGAGGCGTCCGATGAGTTGCATCGGATAGTCCTTGAACGCCAAAGTGGGGCCGTGGAACAGCTCCATCAGCCAAAGGTCTGCGTCGAGTTGTTTAATTGGGGCGACGGCATTGTGCGCGAAGCCGGCGTAGGCGTCTTCAACCATGGCGGCGAAATCGGCTTCGCTGATCCGGTCTCCGAGGAAGGCTGTCATCACCCGAACCGCGAGTTCCGTATACTGCATTCGCTGCATCGAACGGATATCGTCGGCAGAAAACGTGGGCCAGGATTCCGGAAGGTAAAGACCTCCGTCGGTGGCCAATCCGGCTAGCAAAACATCGTCGAAATCAAGGACTGGCGCTGTGCCGCGTGTACTTACGTATTGCACTCTCTTAAGGCTCCCCCATGACGGGCTAACGTATCCGCCGCACCCGGGCCAAGCAAGCACCCGCATCCAGCTCCATCATCGCCGAGATCTGTAATATCCCTAGAATACCGCGCCGCCCAAAAGAGCGACTTGCTAAAGATTCTCGCCTTACCCAAGGATGCGCTCGAACTTTATTTCTTTATGCCGAAGGCGCGGTTTCGGCTTATATTGTATGCTTTGGAAGCGACGGTCTTGATGCGAGAAGCACTCACGGTGATCCTGATCAATGGAGATGTCGCCGGGTTTGCGAATCTTTATGGCTGCGAATTCGGAACGGTCTGACGGATTGGGAATGTCATCTTCTC
>DJKK01000253.1 GCA_002434595.1 Alphaproteobacteria bacterium UBA6544
CCGTGCAGTCGTCTTGCTAAGGCGTTGTAGAGGGTCTCAATCACAAAGGTGGATTTCCCACTGCCGGAGACACCGGTGACACAGGTGAAGGTCCCGAGAGGGATATCAACGTCGATGTTCTTGAGATTGTTGGCCCGCGCGCCTTTGACCGAGAGAATTTGCTTCTTGTGTCCTTTACGACGCTCCGCCGGGATCGGGATTTGCCGCATCTGTGTCAGATACTGCCCTGTCAAACTCTCCGGTGCCGCCATTACTTCCTCGGGTGTTCCTCGAGCAACGATATGGCCACCGTGCAAACCCGCTCCCGGACCGAGGTCGACAAGATAATCGGCCGTCTTAATGGCCTCTTCATCGTGTTCCACAACGACGACGGTATTGCCCAGATCTCTCAACCGGCGGAGCGTGTCGAGAAGCCTTGCATTGTCGCGTGAGTGGAGGCCGATCGACGGTTCATCCAACACATACAAGACGCCCATGAGGCCGGAACCAATTTGTGAGGCGAGTCGAATACGCTGACTTTCACCTCCCGAGAGCGTTCCGGAAGACCGATTCAGCGTTAGGTATTCGAGGCCGACATCGACAAGAAATCCAAGACGCTCGTTGATTTCCTTCAGGATGCGCTCGCCGATTTGTCTCTGCGTGGCGTTAAGGATGGCCGGCAAGGCGCCGAACCAGTTTTTCGCTTCCAGAATCGACATCCGGGAGACCTCGGCAATGTGCAATGTGCCGATCTTGACGGCTAATGCTTCGGGTTTGAGGCGATTTCCATCGCAGCGGCCGCAAGGATGGATGCTTTGGTATTTTTCCAGCTCTTCACGTACCCAGTTGCTATCCGTCTCACGCCAACGGCGCTCCATATTGGGAACAACGCCTTCGAACGCCTTTGTCGTGCTGTAGGTGCGCAGGCCATCATCGTATGACATGGTGATTTCTTCTTTCCCGCTGCCATGGAGGATGGCCCGCCGGATGTCGTCCGGCAGTTCAGAAAAGGGTGCCCGCATGCTGAAGCCATAGTGATTTGAGAGGCTTTCCAATGTCTGGCGATAATATGGGGAGGAACTGTTTGCCCAGGGTGCGACCGCCCCCTTCTCAAGGCTCTTGCTATCGTCCGGAACCACCAATGCGGGGTCGAAATACATTGTGGTGCCGAGGCCATCACATGCCGGGCAGGCACCAAAAGGGTTGTTGAACGAAAACAGTCGAGGCTCGATTTCGTCGATGGTGAAGCCGGATACCGGGCACGCGAATCGCGCAGAAAAGACCGTTCTTTCATCCGAATCGGCATTTTCCGCGATAGCGATTCCATCCGTGAGTTCGAGTGCCGTTTCTATCGAATCGGCGAGCCGTGTCTTGATCTCCGGCCGAACAACCACACGATCGACGACGATTTCGATATCGTGCTTCTTGTTCTTGTCCAGCTTCGGTGCGTCGTCGATTTCATAAAGTTCACCGTCAATCCTAACGCGCTGAAATCCCTTCTTTTGATATTCTTTCAGTTCTCGGCGATATTCGCCTTTGCGGCCTCGGATAACCGGCGCGATTAGGTATAGGCGGGTTCCTTCTTCGAATGCCGAGACACGGTCGACCATCTGGCTCACAGTTTGGCTCTCGATTGGCAGACCGGTCGCGGGAGAATACGGCACACCGATTCGTGCAAAGAGCAGTCGCATATAGTCGTATATCTCCGTCACCGTGCCGACAGTCGATCGTGGATTTCTGCTTGTTGTTTTCTGCTCAATCGAAATTGCCGGCGACAGCCCGTCGATCGAATCGACGTCTGGCTTTTGCATTAACTCGAGGAATTGCCGTGCATACGCAGACAGGCTTTCTACATAGCGGCGTTGGCCCTCAGCATAGATCGTATCGAATGCGAGCGATGATTTTCCCGAGCCTGATAAGCCAGTGAATACAACGAGTTTGTCTCTTGGGATCTCGACGTCGACGCTCTTCAAATTGTGCTCGCGAGCGCCGCGTACCATTATTTTGTCAGCCATACTCAGGTGTTTCGCTGTTGGAGTTTTGTGTGTTCCAAATATAGAGATTTAGGACTATGGATGCGATAGCAGATTCACCAGGAAATGCCCTAAATCGTGCTTATTCGTTGGCGACGAAACACCCGAGCTTGTATAGTCCGTAATGCAGAATTCCCTATAACCTCTCGCATCGAATGGATCGGCAATGGTTGGTAGCGTCAACAAGGTGATTTTGGTTGGAAACTTGGGGCGCGACCCGGAAGTCCGCTCCATGCAGAATGGCGGGAAACTCTGTAATTTGTCCGTTGCCACGTCCGAGCGTTGGAAGGATCGGAACTCGGGTGAACAGCAAGAACGTACGGAATGGCATCGGGTAGTGATCTTCGATGATCGTCTTGTCGATGTATGCGAGCGGTTCCTCTCCAAAGGCCGCAAAGTGTATCTGGAAGGAGAGCTGCAGACTCGCAAATGGACCGATCAATCGGGACAGGATAGATATTCGACAGAGGTCGTTCTACGCCGATTCCGAGGCCAGCTCGTTCTGCTTGATTCGCGTAGTGAAGGTGGAGGCGGCGGTTATGATGCGCCGTCCGATTACGGTATGCCGGACAGTTCCGATGGAGGAATGGGCGGGGGTGCGCCGATGGGGCCTTCGGGTGATGACCTGGATGACGAAATCCCATTCTAAGCCATAGAGATTTCGTCCTTAATTGTCCCGATAACTACCTTATGTAGTTGTTAGAAGACCGCGTGTCTGCTAGATTTTGAGAAGTTGGTGATGTTCGTGTCACCGGCATTTTGACTGCTAATTTTTATTTTTCACCACGTGCGGCCCAAAACTTGAGCACGCCTCCGCCAAGTGACGAGCCTTTCGATATCGGCCAGATCGCTATCGAAGAGGAGATGAAGCGTTCGTATCTAGATTACGCGATGAGCGTGATCGTGAGCCGGGCCCTGCCAGACGTGCGTGACGGCTTGAAGCCGGTCCATCGCCGTATTCTCTATTCGATGCACGAGAATGGTTATGATTCGTCGCGGCCATATCGTAAGTCGGCGCGTATCGTTGGTGATGTGATGGGGCGATATCACCCACATGGCGATCAGGCCATCTACGATGCAATGGTGCGTATGGCGCAAAATTTCTCAATGCGCCTACCGCTCATCGACGGGCAGGGAAACTTTGGGTCAATGGATGGCGATCCTCCGGCCGCCATGCGGTATACGGAAGCACGTCTCGCCCCCTCGGCGGAGACCCTCCTTGACGATATCGACAAGGAAACCGCGGATTTTCAAGCCAACTACGATGAAACGGTTGAGGAACCCACCGTTCTGCCTGCGCGGTTTCCTAATCTCTTGGTCAATGGGGCTGGCGGCATTGCTGTCGGCATGGCGACAAATATTCCGCCGCACAATCTCGGCGAGGTCATAGACGCTTGTATTGCGTGCATTGACGATCCGGAGATTGATATCGAAGTTCTCATGGAGCATGTAAGCGGACCGGATTTCCCAACAGGCGGGATTATTCTCGGGCGCGCCGGTATCCGTTCCGCCTATATGACCGGACGTGGGTCCGTCGTGATGCGTGCACGCACTCATGTCGAGGAGGTGCGATCCGACAGAGAAGCGATCGTCGTCACTGAAGTTCCGTATCAGGTCAATAAGGCGCGGCTACTCGAGCGAATTGCTCAAATGGTCCGCGAAAAACAGATTGACGGCATTTCCGACCTTCGCGACGAATCTGATCGTGAGGGCGTTCGTGTGGTGATTGAATTACGCCGTGACGCAATTTCCGACGTGGTGCTGGCTCAACTGTTCCGGCACACCCAGCTTCAAACCAGCTTCGGTGTGAACACGCTTGCGCTCAATGGCGGGCGCCCAGAGATGCTGGACCTGAAGCAGGTCATCAGCGCCTTCATTGACTTCCGTGAGGAGGTCATCACCCGCAGAACAATTTATTTGCTGAAACGCGCACGTGAGCGCGCGCATATTTTGGCCGGTTTACTTGTCGCCATAAGTAATCTCGATCCTGTGATCGAGATGATTCGCTATTCGTCCGATCCTGCAACCGCACGCCAGAAACTCATGGCTCGAGATTGGCCAGCGGGGGACGTTGCGCCGTTTATTGAATTGATTGACGATCCCGGCCATCAGGTGGTCGACGGAACTTATCGGCTATCGGAAGCGCAAGCGCGCGCGATTCTTGAATTACGTCTGCAGCGCTTGACCGGGATGGAAAGGGATAGGTTGACGGGCGAAACGGAGGAACTTGCAACCCGTATCGGCGGATTTCTCGAAATCCTTGGCTCGCGTGAGCAGCTATTTGACGTTATGCGTGAAGAGCTCCTCGAGATGAAAGAAGGCTTCGCCGACGATCGCCGTACCTCGATCGAAGAAGTCGAATTCGAGCACGATATTGAGGATTTGATACAACGCGAAGACATGGTGGTGATGGTCACGCACGGTGGCTATATCAAACGTGTGCCGCTGTCGACATATCGGGCGCAACGCCGTGGTGGGAAGGGCCGTTCGGGAATGAACACCCGCGACGAGGACTTCGTCAGCCGCTTGTTCGTTACCTCGACGCATACACCGGTCCTGTTCTTCTCTTCAAAAGGAATCGTCTATCAGCTCAAGGTCTATAAGTTGCCTCTGGGTAGCCCTCAGGCCCGCGGCAAGGCAATGGTCAACCTACTGCCGTTGGAAGAGGGTGAATTCATTACGACCGTCATGCCGCTGCCCGAGGACGAGGAAAGCTGGGAAGAGCTTTTCGCGATGTTCTCCACTCGTATCGGGAATATCCGCCGCAATCTTTTGTCCGACTTCGTAAATATCAAAGCCAACGGCAAAATTGCGATGAAGCTGGAAGAGGGGGATGTGCTGGTCGACGTTCAGGTTTGCACCGAGAACGACGACGTACTCCTCGCCACACGAAATGGTATGTGCATTCGCTCGGCCGTAACGGATGTCCGTGTCTTCAGCGGCAGAACGTCTACCGGGGTGCGAGGTATTCGCCTTGGCAGTGGCGACGAAGTGATTTCCATGTCCATCCTCCATCATATGGATGTTGGAACCGACACGCGTGACGAATATCTGCGTGCGGCTTCAGCCTTGCGCCGAGCTGGAGAGGATAACGGAGAAGGGGCCGAAGAACGTTCATCCGATCTGCCGGCCGAGTACTTCGAGCAGCTCTCGGACGCGGAACAGTTTATTCTCACCGTCACCGAGCGCGGCTTCGGTAAACGTTCGTCCGCCTACGAATACCGAACCACGGGTCGTGGCGGTAAGGGAATTGCGAATATTGATACGACCGAACGTAACGGTCCCGTTGTTGCCTCTTTCCCTGTCGGGTCAACGGACCAGATTATGCTGGTGACGGACAATGGACAGTTGATTCGCTTTGCCGTCGACGAGGTGAGAATTGCCGGCCGCCGGACGCAGGGGGTTACGCTGTTCCGCATCGAAGAAAACGAACGCGTCGTATCTGTCGCACATCTCAGTGAAGTGAGTGACGATGAAGACGCTGAGGAAGAAACGGAAGAAACGGAAGAGACGGCGGACGTTCCGGACGCGGAGACCTCGGACGCCGGGGAAGAGGACTAACCGAATGGCGAACCAAAAGGTCGGGGTTTACCCGGGAACCTTCGATCCGATAACAAATGGCCATCTAGACATTATAGTCCGCGCAGCGACCCACGTCGTAGACCACCTCATTGTCGCCGTCGCGTTGAATGCGGGAAAAGGACCGCTCTTTTCTGTGGAAGAGAGGTGTCGCATGGTCGAAGAGGAAGTCGCAAAAAGTGGTGCGGTCGAGCCCGGTAAAATTGAGGTTCGGACGTTTGATAATCTCTTGGTGAAGTTCGCCGCCGACGTCGGGGCGAACGTGGTTGTTCGGGGATTGAGAGCTGTCTCCGACTTCGAGTACGAGTTTCAAATGGCAGCGATGAACAGCAAGCTCCATCCGGAGGTTGAAACCGTATTTCTTATGGCTTCGGATCGGAATCAATTCATCTCTTCTCGTTTCGTGAAGGAAATCGGTATGCTGGGCGGCAACGTTCGACATTTTGTACCGGCGGGTATCGCTGACGCCCTTGAAAAAACTTACGGTCAGACTTGATTCACCTCTTTGGCGCCGCCGGCATCTGAACTTAACAATCCGCAAAGCCTCTTGGCTACGGTCTATCTGAACCACTTCAATGAAGTCGCGATGATCATGTAAATGCTGCCAGATATGCCGGACTTTGTCGAAGACGTTAAGTCCTGAGAGCACAAGTCCTTCAAACAGCACTCTTAGGAAATCACATTTTCCGATAAGGATTTGGCGGTCGCGCCCTATGATTGTGTCCCGACGCCCTACATTAACGCATTCAAAGGAGATTCGGGCGAAGCGGCAAGGCTTTTGGTTTCCTCTGATACCCAATGCGAAGGGTCAGTAACAAATGAATCGGGGACGCTTGCCCAGGATATTATTGACGCCATGCTTTCGGAGCCGGAAACGTCAGATGCAAACGCCCCTAACCTTGATACCGCTGATACCGCGGATACCGGTTTGGAGCAGGGCGTGATTTATTCTCTGTTTGATTGATTTCTTCATATCGCCAGCTTAAGGCAAATCTTGTATCGTTCTTGCAAACTGGCGACATGATTTCATTCAGGAGACATGCTTGATGACAGCAACCGTGGCCACAGACCATGTCGATGCGGCTGCGGCGAACGCGTTCGAAGAACGACGCGGGATTAAGGTCATGCATGTCATCACCGACCTTGACGTCGGTGGTGCGGAACGGATGCTGGTCTCATACCTGACGGCGGATCGCTCCGCCGCTCCCGATTGCTTCGTCGTCAGCCTTCTGCGTGGCGGCGTTTTTGCCGAATGGCTCCGCAGGTCCGGTCTTACGGTCCACGAGATGAAGATGGGGAGGGCGATCGGCAATCTTCTCTCATTATTCAGCATTGCGGCGATCATCCGTCGGGAGAAACCTGACGTCATTCAAAGCTGGATGTATCATGCGGACCTCGTTTCGACTCTTGCGCTCTTACTGTCGGGGCGAATTCGCAAAACACGTCTGTATTGGGGTGTTCGGTGCTCCGATATGGATACCAGCAAGTATCGCGTTACCTTGCGGATCGCGATTTGGGCGTGCTCATGGTTGTCGTGGATCCCAGATGGTATAATCGCCAACTCGTTTGTCGGCATGCAGGTCCATAAGGACCTTGGCTACGCATCCGAGAATTTTTTTGTAATTCCAAACGGCGTCGATGCCGATAAGTTCTCCCCAGACGCGCGCCTGAAGGAGGAAGTTCGACGCGAATTGGATATTCCGGACGACGCGTTCGCTGTTGCTATGGTGGCGCGACGCGATCCGATGAAGGACCATGAAACCTTCATCAAGGCGATCGATCAAATTCCCGGTACGATCGGTATTCTTCCGGGAAAAGGCACGGAACAGCTTCCGGATCAGCCGAATTTACGACGCCTTGGCGTGCGGGAAGATATAGAACGAATTTACGCCGCATGTGATATAGTGTGTCTCTGTTCTGCGTTCGGCGAGGGATTTCCAAATGTGCTTGTGGAAGGCATGGCCGCGGGCTTGGCACCTATTGCGACGGATGTTGGAGATTGCGCTCGTATTGTAGGTGACGTTGGAGAAATTGTACCGCCGCGCGATGTCGAAGCGTTTGCCGGGGCGGTTGGTAATCTCATTCGTATTGGGCGTGAGAAAGTTGTGGAGCGCGGTTCAATCGCCCGCAAGCGGATTGAGGAAGAATATGCGCTGGACCGCGCTGTAAAGAATTTCGATTCTCTCTACCGTGACGTCGGTAACGACGAAGTGTCGATCTATCGCTCGCGTCCGGTCCTTGCTGTCAGCAGCGCCGTGGTCTCGCGGCTCGCAGCGTTTGGTGCTTTGATTGCCGCTGCGAGGGTCCTCGAGCCCGTCGAATTCGGTGTGTTTGCGGTCTTGACCGCGGTGGTCGGTGTTGTGAATGCAATCGTCTCTGGCGGTGGAGATATGTGGCTCAACAGCTTTACCGGCACTGATACTCGCCAATCCCGCCGAGTACCGAGAATTAGCCATGCATATCTTGTGATCTGCGGCTCGCTTGCGGTCGCTGTTTTCTTGAGCATGGGGATAATATTCGGGGTCTCGGCGAGTGAAACGATTTCGGGCTTGGTAGATCGGGTCGCCCCGGAACTCTCGTTCTTCTTGATGGAATTCCCCTTAGCGACGACGCTCGCAGTTCTGGGCGCGAGTTTCGCCGGCATGTTCGAGGCGCTTCTCGCCGTGCTCCGCGCCGGCAATCGCGTAACAGAGTTTTTCACATTCCGCGATTTGACGACGCCGGTTGTCTTGGTCGTCCTAATTGTGGTGCTACAGCCCGGTAGTGCGGTTGAGATGATGACACTGTACTGCGCCGTTTGGGCCGCCGTCTTCACGATAGCGCTGGTTTATGTGCGCGGCCTGATAGGTGCCTTGCCGCGTATCGCGAGTGTTAGCCTGAAACGCTGGTTAACGCTTATTCGGCATACGGGGGGATTGATATACGGAAACTTCGGGTCGAGGCTTTCAATCCATATCGACGTTCTTATCTTGGCGAACCTCGTCAGTATTGCTGCCGTCGGAGAGTATCGCGCCGCCGCGCAATTCGCGATTGGGTTCATGGTGGTACAGCATTTCGTTTTCTTGAGCTTACCATGGCAGTTGCGGCGCGCGAGTGAATCAGGTGAACGAGGCCCCGGGCATGTTTGGGTCGTGTTGCAGCAACGTACACTCCTGTTGGTTGCAGGCAGCGCGTGCGTTCTTTTGTGGGTTTTTGCAGAAAGTCTTCTTGGTCTGCTGGGTGAAAGATTTGTCACTGTTGCCGATATCTTCAGGATTTTTGTATTTATTCGGTTCGTTGATCTTCTGTGGGGGCCGAATCATGAAATGCTAGTCAGTAATGGGTTTACTGTCCGCGATGCGCACGCGAACATATTCGTTCTGACGGCCTGGCTCGTGGTATTTGCGATCGCTCGTGGTATGGATATCGAGATCATTCCCGCTTCAGTTTGCGCGACCGCGCTCGCCGCACTTGTGGGGCAAGTCGCACGCTATAAAATGATCCGTTCAGCCAATCTAATTCCCGTGATGGGACACAGGATGGGGCCCGCGCTGCCGGTTGTAATGACCGTTGGGGCCGCCGCGATGACCTTCCTAATGCTGTGAAATTATTCAGCGTCTGGTAATAGGGGCGCCCGGGACAGTAGCGCCCACAGCGTTTCCAACTGTTTCGTGCGTCCGGGCGACCATCACTGTAACCAGTGTTCCGCCAAGTGCACGGCGTTCGACTTGTACGGTCGCAGCGCGTCCGGCTCGCGTAAAATTAAGAACGCTGATCGCCGATTGTACGCTCATAATGGGATCCCATTCGAAACGCGGCATTTCCGACTTGTAAAAAGCAAACGCTTCGGTCGCGGTGATGCTTGTGGTCATGACCAGGCGGCCCGTCCAGTCGTCGGTACCACTAAGGATGAGAGAACGTTCCGTGTCGAGGGCGGCATCCTTTGGGATGGGTACGTCCGATACCGGTTGGAATTGTTGTAATTGGCCGGCCGGTGTAGCTGCGCTCTTGGTGGCATTAAGAGGCTCATTTTGAGCGCAAGCAGC
>DJKK01000248.1 GCA_002434595.1 Alphaproteobacteria bacterium UBA6544
TGGACGCTGCCGATGTTCCACTGCAACGGCTGGACGTATACCTGGGCGGTGACCGCCGCCTGTGGCACCCATGTCTGCCTTCGTGCGGTCGATCCAGCATTGATATTTCCTATGATCGAGGAGAACAATGTCACTCATATGTGCGGTGCGCCGATTGTTTTGACAATGCTCATTCACGCTCCGGATGCCGTGAAAAGGCGTTTCGAACATGGCCCTATCGAGATAGCGACTGGCGGTGCTGCGCCACCGAGCGCGGTAATCGAGGGGATGGAAAACATGGGATTTCGCGTCACACACCTTTACGGCATGACGGAATCCTATGGCCCGTCGACGCTTTGCGCCTGGCAGTCGGAATGGGACGATTTGTCGGGTGAGGCCCGTGCTGCGGTCATGGCGCGTCAAGGGGTGAACTATGTCACGCTCGAGGATCAGGCGGTACTGGACAGTGACACCTTGGCGCCCGTACCGGCAGATGGAGAGACGATTGGAGAGTTGATGCTCCGTGGGAATACCGTCATGCGGGGGTATTTAAAAAACCCCGCTACGACCGAGGCAACACTGGCTGGAGGCTGGCTGCATACGGGTGATCTTGCCGTGATGCATCCGGATGGATACATCGAGATCAAAGATCGAGCGAAAGATATTATAATCTCGGGCGGCGAGAACATTTCCAGCCTAGAAGTCGAAGAAGTCCTCTACAAACACCCCAAGATCATGGAGGCCGCCGTCGTCGCGCGCCCTGACAAGAAATGGGGGGAAACCCCATGCGCGTTCGTTACCAAGACGGAGGAGGGAGAAGACCTGGATACCGGCGCGGTAATCGCCTACTGCCGGGAGAATATGGCGCATTACAAGGCTCCCAAGACAATTGTATTCGGCGACCTGCCGAAGACGTCAACAGGAAAGATTCAAAAGTTCGTCCTCAGAAAACGTGCTAGGGAAATTTAGATGTTGGAAGGACTGTTAGCTGGAAAGGTCGCTTTGATAACGGGGGCTTCTGCGGGGCTCGGCAAACATTTCGCTTCCGTTCTATCGGGTGCAGGCGCACGCGTCGTACTCGCCGCACGCCGATTGGAAAAACTGGAAGAAACGGCGGAACCGATCAGGAAAGGGGGAGGGCAGGCCTTTTGCGTTTCGCTCGATGTTATGGAAAGCGAGCAGATACCCCCGGCTTTCGATGCGGCGGAAGAGGTCTTTGGGACGGTCAATATTCTGATCAATAATTCCGGAATCGTTATCGCCGGCAAATACCCCGAAATTCCAGAGAATGATTGGGATGCGATTGTGGGGACCAACCTGAAGGGCGCGTGGATGATGGCGCAGGAAGCCGCTCGCCGTATGATTGTCGCTGAAACGGGCGGTAGCATTGTGAATCTCGCGTCGATTTTGGCATTTCGAGCTCAGAAGGCGCTTTCCACCTATTCTATTTCGAAGGCGGCGGTGGCGCAGATGACGCGTACCATGGCGGCCGAACTGGCCGCGCATGACATCCGTGTAAACGCGATGGCGCCAGGCTACATCGCAACGGACATGAACAGCGATTTTCTATATTCCTCGCGCGGCCAGAAAATGATGGCCGAGGTGCCGCTTGGCCGGTACGGCGCGCTCGAAGAACTGGATGAGTGCTTATTGATGCTATCCGGCGATCGATCGAAGTACCTGACGGGAGCCGTCATTCCGATCGACGGCGGTCATGCGCTCAGCATAAGGGATTGATACGTGTTAGGGTGGGTCGACGCGAACGATCTCTGTCCAATAGGCGAAGCCGCGTGCGGTTGTCTCATCGTTGAAACCGTATCTTGGTGCACGGACGCATTTCTCTGATCCGGTCATTCCGTTGCCGATGAAGATTCAGCAGCCCGGCACTTTCTCGAGAATGAAGCAGAAGTCTTCGCTCCCCGAGTGCAGTTACATATTCTCGATTACTTGATCATTACCCAGGGCTTCTTTGGGCGCGATCAGGGCGGTTTCGACCTGATCGGGCGTTTTGACAGTCGGCGGATACCCGCGCTGACACGCAATATCGTCCTCGCAGTTATAGGTTGCGGTCGTCGCATGGGCGATTTCTTCCAGACGTTGCTCCAGCCGGTCCTCGACGTCCGCTTTGAAAGAGCGCGTCCTTCCTCCAACACGGACTTCAGTGGGAATGATATCCAGGAATCCGGGGTCTCCACCGGCGATATAGACGACGCTGACGACGCCCTCTTCGAGTGGATTGGCCTTCACGGCGCTGATAAAGTGTGCCGCAACAATTGTCGCGTTGGTGCCTTTGTGTTGCATTACCCCTGTCCGCCCTTTCCGCGGAAGGTAATCTTGAATTCATCGCTGGTCGCCATGATCGGACCGGCGCGAAGGCCGATATGGCCTGCTTCAATGCCCGGCATGTTGTGTAGTCTGTATATTGCGTCGCAGGAAAATTTCTCGAACAGACCGTCATCCATCATCACCTTGGCGCCCACACCGCCTTCGTTGGCTGGGTGGAAGATGAAATGAATGGTCCCATTGAAGCTCTTGGCTTTTTTTT
>DJKK01000021.1 GCA_002434595.1 Alphaproteobacteria bacterium UBA6544
GAAGTTTACATCGAGTCACTTCGGAGAGCGTGTCTGTCAATCGTGCAAGAGTACATCGGCTTGGCGGGATAGCAGCCTAGCAGCCTGACGGCACCCGTTTCCAATAAGAGTTACCAGCGTAATGGCGGCCCAGGCCGCCATTGCTGCTATTGGTGGCGCGCGATTGTGGAGGTGGGCCAAGGGCCGTCCGCAGAACGCGTGAGAGCAACGGACCCCTAATACCGGTTCCCTGCTTTCGCGGGCGATACCCCTGCAGCGCACTGACAAATTCTCAAAAGCTGAACGCGTGACGTCGCCCGCGGTTCAGCAATGGCCCGACCATGCCCGGGGTGATTGCACGCGCCGGATTCCCCTGTTCCATCTCAACAGGCTCGAAGATGCGGCCGCCGCGTTCCGCCAAGCCATCACGCTTCATGCCGCCTAAGCCGATGCTCTCTGCAATCTCGGATCCGCGCTTCGCCGTGTCAAAGATCAACATAACGCTTTAGGCGGTCGGCAAAACGCAGTTGAAGACGGTGCAGACGACAGGCAGCTTCTATAGAGCGCCGGCGCGCCGAGGCTCAAAACGTCATCGATGCATTACGCTCCGCGGCAGAGAACGCGCCGGAAGATGGTCTTGCAGCGGCCCAGTGATGACGCGGATAGGCCGACATTTTTCCTCACGGGTTTCAGCAAGCGCGTTGTATGCCGCCAGCTTGCCGGAGCTCGTGACAGACAACTGGACCAAATTTATCGCGCTGGCGACACGCCTTTTGCGCGACAACGATGCCCGGAGCGCATTGCGCGACAAGCTGGTGGCAGAGCGCGACACAGCACCGCTGTTCGATACCCCGCGCAGCGCCCGCGCTCTCGAATTCGATTTTGCAGTGTTGTGGCGGCGCCATTATTCCGGCGAAGAACCGGGCCCGATCGATATCCACGAAGGGCACGGTCGTGACGCTTCCCTTTCGCGAACACCGAGGTAAATCACAAGAAGTCGCAAGAACTCTGGGGGAGATAGATTGGATGCCTGGCGTATTGGACGGGATTCGGGTTTTGGATTTTGGCCGCTATATCGCGGGTCCGTGGTGTGCGGCATTGCTCGGCGATCTCGGCGCCGAAGTCATCCGAATCGAGAAAGTCGACGGCGGCGAGGACCGCTTCAACTACGAGATCGGCGATGAGCCGGGTTCCGGCAGCATGTTCCTCCAGTGCAATCGTAACAAGAAGGGTGTCACCCTCAACCCGACCAAGCCAGAGGGCCGGGAAATTCAGGAGAAACTGATCGCCACCGCCGACGTCGTGATCGCCAATATGCCGCCGCGCGCACTCGAGCAGTTGGGACTCGACTACGAGAGCCTGAAAGCGATCAAGCCGGACATCATCCTTGTCACCAACACGGCGTTCGGAACTGTCGGGCCGTATGCCAAGAAGGTTGGCTTTGACTCCGTTGCCCAGGCGATGAGCGGTAACATGATCATGAGCGGCTCTCCGGGAGAGCCGGCCAAGTCCTTTGGCCCCTATGTCGACTACGGCACGGCGGGGCTCTGCGCCTTCGGTACCATGGCGGCGATCATGCATCGCAATGCGACCGGCGAAGGCCAGGAAGTCCAGGGCGCCCTCCTGGCAACCGCACTGATGACGACGAATTCGATCATGTCCGAGGAAGACGTGACGGCCCGCGGCCGCGTACCCACGGGCAATCGCGGACAGGTATCCGCGCCGTCGGACCTCTTCAAGACGGAGGACGGTTACATCTACGTTATCTGCGCCGGCCAGCCGATGTTCGAACGCTGGGCCCGCCTGATGGGCGACAATCACTGGCTGACCGAGGACCGTTTTGCGACCGACGACGGGCGCGCGGAGAACGGCGCGGAAATCAGCGCCCGCATGCAGACATGGTGCAACGACAAGACAACCGAAGAGGCCATGGACCTCCTCGAGGAACACCGCATTCCGGTGGGACCGGTCTATAACCTCGAACAAGCGCTTGAGGATCCGCACATCCAGGCGAGCGGTATGCTGACGGAAGTCGACTATCCGGGCCTCTCGAAGCCGGCGCCGATCACATCGACCCCGGTCAGGATGCTTGGTTCTCCTGGTGAAATCCGCCACCGCGCACCGACCCTCGGCGAACATACGGACGAGGTCTTCAGTGCGCTCGGCTACAACGCCGGCGACCTCTCGGCGCTGCGCGATAAACGAGTGATCTAGAGTAATTCGACCGCCGCATGGTAAGGTGCGGCGCTAGTACAAGGGAGAAAAATCATGGAAATGGCGCTGTCGCATATCAAGGTCTTGGACCTGACTTCGAATCTCTCCGGCCCATACTGCGCGATGCTGCTCGCGGATCAGGGCGCGGATGTAATCAAGATCGAACGGCCTGAGGTCGGCGACGACATGCGGGTAACCCCACCCTTCCTCGGCGATCAGAGTGCGCCATTCATGATCTGGAACCGCAACAAGCGGAGCATGATCATCGACCTGAAAGCACCGGAAGGTTTGGAGACATTCAAGCGCCTGGCAGCCGACGCCGACATCATCGTTGAGAACTACAAGCCCGGCACCGCGGACAAGCTCGGCATTGGCTATGACGCGATAAAGGCGATCAATCCACGCATCGTCTACTGCTCTATTTCCGGCTTCGGCCAGACCGGCCCCTATGCGCCGCGTGGCGGTTTCGATCTGATCAGCCAGTCGATGACCGGCCTCGCCGCGATCACCGGACACGAGGATGAAGGGCCGCACCGTCTGCCGATCCCCATTACGGATCTCTGCGGTGGCATGAACGGTTGCATTGGCGTTCTGACCGCGCTCGCCGCCCGCGAACGCACCGGGGTCGGCCAACAGGTCGATGTCTCGTTGTATGAGTCCGGTATCGCGCTTGGCGTCTACGAAGCCGGCTACTATTTCGCAACCGGCGAGCAACCGCCGAAGCTCGGTCAGAAACACCGGGGCAGCGCGCCCTATCAGATCTTCCCGACGCAGGACGGGCATTTCTGTATCGGTGCAGCTTCCGAGCGTTTCTGGGCCAAGGCGTGCAAGGTTCTCGGATGCGAAGAACTGATCGACGACCCGCGGTTCGCAACGAAAAAGGACCGGGTCGCCAACAACGACGAACTCAGCGCCATCCTGGCCGGCTACTTCAAGACCAACACCAACGATCATTGGTTCAAACTGATAAACGCCGAAGGCATCCCTTGCGGCCCGGTCCAGGATCACGTGCAGGTTTACAACGACCCCCAGACCCAGGCACGGGAAATGGTGGCAGAAATCGATCACCCGTCCGCCGGAAAGACTAAGACCCTCGGTGTGCACATCAAGTTGCGTGGCACGCCCGGTGCGGTGCGCCGTCCGGCGCCAAAACATGGCGAGCATACGGAAGAGATTCTCGCTGAGCTCGACGAGCGACAAGCTGCCGAGTAAGCCGAAACGCAAAACGCCACCACGCAGATGCGCGATGCGCCATTTTCGATCCGGAAAGGCGGCTCAGGCCGCCTTTCCCGTTTGGGGGCGAAAACTTTCACCTATTCAACGTAGCTATCGAAATAATGCTCACTGCCGGGTTGGACGGTCAGCGCTTCCGCAGCTGCGTCGCCTACCTCGCTGTAATCTCATGCACAATCTTTGAAATTCAGCTCTTCCGCGTCGTGTCAATTCAGTGACGGCTGTCACATGACCACCGTCGCACCGGCTTGAATCTAGACCGGCCGGTCTCCCTTCTCGACCTTAAGGACGCGGCTATCGACCGCGGGGAGCATCTTGCCGGGATCACGAGTAACGATGACGTCAATAACGGTCGGCCGGTCGCGTTCCGCATTGCCAGCCTTAATCGCGCCGCCCAGCGCCCCTGGGTCCTCCACGCGAATTCCCTGACAGCCATATGCATTGGCGATGGCGGCATAATCCATCTCGACGAGGTCGCTCGACTGATAGCCGCCATACATTGCATGCTGCAGCGCCTTGACGTACCCCGACGCCGCGTTGTTGACCACCATGACCGTGACCGGCGTTTTGACGCGGATCGCCGTCTCCAACTCTCCAATCACCATATTGAAACCGCCATCACCGGTCAGCGCCACGACCGGGAAGTCTGGCTGGCCTAATTGTGCCCCGACCGCACCTGGCAGCCCGTAGCCAATCGATGCGAGGCCACGATCCGGCACATAGGTCCGTCCCGCCTTCTTCGTGTCGTAAAGCAGACCGGTCCAGTGTCCGGCGAAGCCGCCATCCGCGACCAGAACCGAGTCTGCCGGCATATGGTTGTTAAGCTCCTGCATCACACGGCCCATATTGATCGGCTTCTCCGTCGAATGAAGACGGTCGGCCGCCTCGTCCGTCCACTTCTTCATCCGTGCGTGCACTTCCGCCGCATATTCGGCCCGATCCTGTTTCTGCTGCGCGGCGATATCCGCCAATTCGCTGGCCAGATCGTCGAGCCCCGCCTGCGCATCCCCCCACAGCGACACCTCAGCACGTGTGGTCCGTCCGAGCTCCTCTTCCAATACGTCCAGATGAATGAGCGGCACGCCGCTCGGCAGCAAATCGTAACGCTTCGTCGCGATCTCGCCCAATTTACATCCGACAACAAGAAAACAGTCCGCTGATTCAATAAGGTCGTTGGCAATCCTTGAATAGCGCCCAAACAAACCGGCGTTGAGATCGCTGGTGCAAGAGATACTGCCTTTTCCGCTCATAGTATGCGCGACCGGAATGTTGAGGTCCTGCGCGAAGTTCGTCAGGCTATCCCACGCTTCTGAAAGATGAATTCCGCCGCCGGCCAAAATCAGCGGTCGTTTCGCACCGCCGAGGATACCGGCGGCGCGGGCAACATCGTCCGCGGCGGGACGGATACGGCGCGCGGGGATTCGCGTCGTTGCCGGGTCTACCCAGAAGTCGTCCGGCGTGAAGGAAAACTCCTCGTGGCACACATCCTCCGGCACGTCGAGCACGACCGGACCGGGCCGGCCCGTTGTCGCGACCGCATAGGCGCGGCGGACCAATTCAGGTATGCGTTCGCCGGCCTCGATCCGGATCAGCTCCTTTGCCGCCGGGCGCAGGATATCCACCTGCCGGCATTCCTGGGTCATGTTCTTCCAAGCATGATTCCGATTAGCGTCACCAGCGATAACAATCATCGGGACACCAGCATTCAGCGATTCGACCATACCCGTGACGAGATTAGTGACGCCCGGCCCGAGAGTTCCGTCGCAAACACCCGGCTTTCCGGTGACGCGGGCATAGGCATCTGCCATGAAGGCGCCGCAGCGCTCGTCATTGATGAGGTTGTGACGCAGGCCCAGTATCCGGACAGCTTCGTAAAACGGCGAAAGCTGAAACCCACCCATGCCGAACATAGTATCCGCGCCATGGGCACGCAACATTTCAGCAAGGGCCAGACCTCCGTTCATCGGTTGCGAAAAATTATGCTGCAATCCTTGGCTCATCTGCCTCGTACTCCTTGGGTCAGGCGCTCGACGGCGCCGACGATCGTCTCGGCCGTCACCCGGACGGTGTCCTCAAGTGGCGGCGCATAGGGGATGGGGATTCGCGGCGCGCCAAGACGCGCCAGTTTGAGTCCGGCAATTTCTTCGGCGGCCGTTGCGGCGACTTCGGCCCCGAAACCGCCGTCGCGCACCGCTTCATGAGCGACGAGCAAACGCCCGGTCTTTGCGGCTGACGCAAGCACGCACTCGCGGTCCCAAGGCCAAAGACTGCGTAGGTCTATCAGTTCAACTGACGTGCCGCTTGCAGCGAGCGTCCCCGCGGCTTCGGCGGCGACATGACAGGTCTTGGACCAGGTCACGATGGTGACATCTCTGCCTTCCTGAACGACGTGCGCTTTGCCAATCTCTACCGTGTGGCCGCCAGGCACCTCGCCTTCAAGAGACCACAGATCTTTATGTTCCATGTAGACGACCGGGTCGTCGCATTCGATCGCGGCCTTCAGAAGGCCGTAATTGTCGACCGGCGTCGCCGGCATCAGCACGACGAGCCCCGGAATATGCGTATACCAGGCTTCGAGACTTTGTGAATGCTGCGCGGCAGAAGAACGCCACATGCCACTTGGCTGGCGAATCACGAGCGGCACTTTCGCCTGACCGCCGAACATGTAGCGAGCCTTCGCGGCCTGATTCACCATCTCGTCGACCGCGCACAGCGCAAAATCGGCGAACCGCAGCTCAACAACCGGCCGCGTTCCCGTCAAGGCACCGCCGACTGCGGACCCCATGATCGCCGCCTCAGAAATCGGGGTAGAGACGATCCGCTCCGGCCCGAACTCTTCCTCGAGTCCCATGTACTGACCGAAGACACCGCCCCGTCCGAGGTCCTCTCCAACCGCCCAGATCGTCGGATCGGCGCGCATACACTCGGCAAGCGCCGTCTTACCGGCGTCACTGTAAGTCATCGTGCTCATAGCGGCCCTCCGATGTCCTGTACGTCAGACGCGGCGGCCGGCAGGTCCGGCCACGATGCATCGCGCGCCGTCTCGAAGGCTGCCGTCATTTCACGTTCGGCATCTACCGCAATCCGGTCAAGATCGGATTCGGATATGCCCTCATTAATTAGAAACGCCTTCGCCCGACCGATGGGGTCTCGGGTCTTCGCTTCCTCGACTTCGGCATCCAGACGATAGGTCGCCGGATCGGCCACCGTATGACCAATATGGCGGTAAGTCTCGACATGCAAAAATTGCGGACCGTTTCCGCCACGAATCTCCTCGACCAGCGCGCCCACCATTGCGTCTAGACCGATTAAATCGTTGCCGTCCGCACTGCGGGCGGGAATACCAATACTTTCGGCGCGCGCGACCGGGCCGGGTCCACCGGTCATTTGATCGGTCCGCGTGGTCGCGGCGTATTTGTTGTCTTCGCAAACGAACAGCACCGGCAGGTCAAAAACACGAGCCCAATTCAGTCCCTCCAGGAAAGGTCCCCGATTGACCGCGCCATCGCCGAAGAAGCACACCACGATGTCCGTCGTGCCCAGTATTTTCTTTGATTTGGCAGCGCCAACCGCGATCAGGATACCGGCGCCGACGATGCCATTGGCGCCGAGCATGCCGACGTCGAAATCTGCGATATGCATCGACCCGCCCTTACCACCGCAGATGCCGCCCTCGCGCCCGAACAGCTCACGCATCATGGCTTCAGGGTCCGCGCCCTTTGCGATCGTATGGCCGTGGCCGCGATGGTTGCTGGCAACCTGGTCGGAGCGGCGCAGGTTTCCGCACACCGCGGTGGCGACCGCTTCCTGGCCGATCGACAGATGGGCAGCCCCTTTGACGAGGTCCTCCTCGGTCCCACGGATCACCATGCGCTCGAACGCGCGGATGCGACACATCGTGCCGTAGTGATCAAGAACCCGTTGCGGCGAGGAA
>DJKK01000092.1:0-281 GCA_002434595.1 Alphaproteobacteria bacterium UBA6544
TTGCAGTCATGTTCCACGAACATGCCCCACTCTTCGAAAGACTCTTCGTCGAGTAGCACCTTGATCCGTTCACGCGCCGTGAGTTTTCCCTTGGCGTGTTGAGAATCGATGCGCCGCTGACCACCACCAAGCCTTGCCTGCGCGCGCTTCTCTTCCAATTGCCGGATGATATCCTGCATATTCTGGCTTCTCCTCTGGCCGGATTTCAGCGCGAGTTTACCGTCGCGGGACCGGTGCAACAATCACCCGAAACGAACCTTCAGGATTCAGCAAGAAGCAGA
>DJKK01000092.1:690-2012 GCA_002434595.1 Alphaproteobacteria bacterium UBA6544
CCATAACTCACTTTGAAAAAGTTCGTCGAGATGTCCGGCCGCGGCCGCACCGGCCGCATCGAGTGCCCCATCCGCCACCGCAAGGCCCAGGACGACCGAGCCCGTTCCCGTGGTTAGTACATGGAGGCCGGTCAGTGAAAATTCGTCCCGCGCACTAACCACACCGCGGATGATCGCCAATGCCGCTTCGTCTTGCGCGACATGGACTATCCCACTGGTCGCCACAAGCCGCGCACCGTGCGTATCCTCAAGCCAATCCAGTTGTGGCTGCCAGGTGCCCTCCTGACGTTCGACCAGTTCAGGGGGCTCGTCAGAGCGATAACACAGCAAGTCCGTCTCTGCATACCCCGTGAGCTCATCAATCACCTCGTCGCGACGCGGCGCAACCCTATCGAGCGCGGTATTCGCGAATCCGGTCATCGGCATGGATGAAAGATCGACTGTCTCCATCTGGTCCGCCCATTCCGCCGCTACCGCCCGCGCCAGGCGAACCGTCGGCAGGCGCAGGTTCGCCCTCATCGGCGTGCGCACAGACCGTCCGTCCAAGCGCACCTCTATTCCCTCCGCCGTGCGCTCAATGTCGACCTCTTTATAGAACCGCTTGATTTGTTGCTGGGTCACCGTCCGAACAGCCCTTTCAGGAGATTGCCCGCCCCTTCGACTCCCTTGTTGATCGGGTCCAATGCTTCCTTCTGGGCCGGTGCCTGTTTGCTACCGCCTTTTGCCGCGGCGGGCTTCAAGCACGGATTGTTCCCGTCGGCACACAGTTCGCCCAAGCCCAGTACGTGGGTCGATAAAAATCCGGAACGAAGCACCATGCCTTCGATTTTGCGCAAGACCGAAAGCTCATCCAGTCCGCAACTGGGGTTACCCAATGTTCCATTAACCTTCACCACAACCGCCAGACTCAAAATCGCCGACTTAGGCTTGAGGTTGATCGTCATGTCTAAGGCCTCGCTCGGAAGGTCAATTTTTTCCTTACCGGTTATCTTAGCGTACTCAGTATCAATCGCCGCAGCGTTCAATGAGGCAATCCCCTTATTAATATCGGTTGGAGACCCGTCACAGTTCAGGACGGTGTACTCCTTCTTGTCGCCCGCAATTATTTTCGTGACCACTTGGGTCGGACCGCCAGTGAAAAGGTCGAGCGCTTCAGTCTTCACGTGTCTTTCACCCATCACGGTCTTAAAACCGCCGTCAAGCGAATCGGCGAGTGTTTGAACTGACTTGCCCGGCCCCTTCAACTTCATTTCTATATTGCTAACCCCTTACATTAGGTCAGCCATATCCGCGTCAGCCAGTAATTTTCCGGCATCTTTGTG
>DJKK01000092.1:2406-2623 GCA_002434595.1 Alphaproteobacteria bacterium UBA6544
GATGATAGCGATCTGATCTATTTCGCCCCATACGACCTGAGCGAAGACGCCGTCGACGGCGCGTCATAGCGCGCTCCCATCCTGTTTTAAGAGTCAAAGGTTTGACCTAAAGTAATAAGTTAGCCCCGGGTCCACCAATGGTACGGGAGCAAATTTGGTGCGACGATACCGCCCTATTCCTCACTGGCTGACGCCGTAGCGAGTTTTCCAACGACAG
>DJKK01000092.1:2964-6513 GCA_002434595.1 Alphaproteobacteria bacterium UBA6544
AACGTCGATCGCCCTTTGTAAGACTGACACAACTTGCGAAGTTATCGCACCTTGCGGCCTCAACGATTTCTTTGCCGGGATCCTGCGCCTATGAAGAGAAAATCGAACGCTGGCGGAGACATTGGCCTAACCTAGTCTACCTTCCTTGGGATCACCCTATTTGACGGGAGAATGAAATGGCGACAGTCGAAACGAATGGCGCGAAAATCTACTATGAGGTGCACGGCGACGGACCCGCTATAACATTCGCGCACGGACGTGGCGGAAATGCCGCGAGTTGGTGGCAACAGGTTCCCCTTTTCGCAGAAAGCTACAAGACCATCGTTTTCGATCATCGTATTTTCGGTCGTTCGCAATGCGCACTGGAAGAATTCGACCGAAGCCTCTTCGACAGTGACCTGATGGCCATCCTCGACGCCGAGGGTATCGAGCAGACGGCCATCATCTGCCAGTCGATGGGCGGATGGACAGGCTTGCGTGCAGCCGCGTTTCATCCCGAGCGGGTATCGTGCCTAGTCTTGTCGAATACGCCGGGCGGTATGAACATTCCATCCGTCGCCTCAGCGCTTGCCGGTTCCCGACGCGAGTTTGCCGAACGCGGCGTCGGCACCGCGGCTGTCGCTGACGGTTTTCCCACGCGACATCCCGAAGCGGCCTATCTCTATCGCCAAATCGGCTCACTCAATATCAATCTGCCGGAAGACCTGAGCGGCCGCAGCCCCGGAGGCGTCACGCCGGAAGACATGACTGGCTATTCGGTGCCAACCTTGATGATCACCAGCGAATACGACCAACTCTTCACACCGGATCTCATCCGCGAGGTATCGACGCACATACCTGGCGCCACGGTCATCGAACTCCCAACTGCCGGACATTCTCCGTATTTCGAAACGCCGGACGCGTTCAATGAAACGGTTATGGCGTTCCTCTCGGAACACATCTGAAGCGAACTTTACTCAATTTCGGCGAAGGGGTCTTCGGCCGCCCTGACATCCAGTTCGAACATGCGCCACAGCGCCTCCATATGGGGCGGCAAGTCGGCGACGATCCGGATCGTTCCCCGCCCCGACAATTTCGGCAAAATCACCTCACGGGCCATGAGTTGAAGCTGTTTCGCGTCCGGGGGCAGCCCATCCACGAAAGCGCCCCGACCGCCATACTTTCCATCCCCCAGTATCAGCGACCCAATAGCCGCACAATGCGCCCGCAACTGGTGCGTTCGGCCTGTCCGAGGCCATAAAGCCAACCAGGCCAACCGATTGCCGGCACGTTCCACGACCTTGAAATCGGTAATCGAACGCTTGCCCTCATCTTCATCAACACCGACCCTTTCCCGGCCGATACCGCCCCGTTTCGCAAGCGACAGGTCGATGCGACCCTGATCACTATCGGGAACCCTGACAACGAGCGCCCAATAAACCTTTTGGATATCGCGCCCTGCAAAGGCATGCCCAAGGGCCCGTGCCGCCTTGCGGCTTCGGGCCAGCACCATCACTCCGCTGGTATCCTTATCCAGACGATGAACGAGTTTAGGCCTTTCGTCCGCGTCGTATCTCAAGGCATCCAGCATGCCGTCAAGGTGGCGCTCCGTCCGGCTTCCTCCCTGGACCGCCAAGCCGAATGGCTTATCAATGGCAATCATATCGTTGTCAATATAGAGGACACGATCCCTCAGGAACTGGATATCCGTTTCTTCGACCGCGGGGCGGACGGCAGTTGCCGCCTTCGTCTTTATCTCAATAGGCGGCACACGAATTTCCTGACCCGGATCCAGCCGCAGACCGGCTTTCGCCCGCTTACCGTCGACCCGGATTTGTCCGGTTCTAAGCAGTTTTTGAAGCCGCCCTCGGGGTAGGTCCGGGAAATGTTGTAGAAACCACCGATCGAGCCGTTGGTCCGCTTCTTCCTGCGCGACTGTCCGGCGCTGCACGCCGCTCATTGCAATACGGCCCGTGTCAAAGACATGCCGGCGAAAATTGCGGCGATGGAACCTGCCACAGAGACCGTAACGTAAAGTATCGACTGTAGCATTTCTCCTCTCTCGTGAAGGATCGAAATATCCAGTGCAAAAGCGGAGAACGTTGTAAACGCGCCAAGCACTCCCACGGTCAGGAATGCTCGCCAATCGGTCGCCGGCGACCAGACCAGCGCCATTACCTCTACCACCACACCTAACGCGAAACAGCCGACTACGTTGACTGTTAAGGTTCCCCACGGGAAACCATTTCCTAGCGCGACGACGCTCCAATGCGATATGAAGTGACGTGCAACCGCACCTAATGCGCCACCCAGCGCAATTGCCATGACCGTCTTCATGATTTATCCATCATATTGGCTCTTTCGCCGCCAAAGCCTGCTATCTATCCAGCACCAATCGACATAAAGCCTACGCAAAAGCGGTCCACAAGCAATGTCGCAACGATCTCATTACCTAGCGAACTGGCTACGCTATTACGCACTGTGGCGCAAATATGCGGATCGCACGATGCTTCCGCGGAAGACCGTCTTCGGCAATCTGCTCCTTGTCGACTTCTACAATCGAAGAGGCGACCTGAACGGCGGGTGTTTTGTCGAATGCGGTACTTGGCGTGGTGGCATGGCGTTGTCGATCACGGAACTCCTGCCGAAAGCACATGCCTGCCATTTCTTCGATTCTTATGAGGGTTTGCCCCCCGCAGGTGCACTCGATGGTGAAAAGGCACGACGCGAACAGTCAGACGGAACGCTCTGGCATAACAACAATTCTGCCGAACTCGAAGATTTTCTGAAGGGAATGCAGCCGCTAAATCGAACGGATAGACCGCTTAAAGCGCATAAGGGCTGGTTTGAAGACACGCTTCCAGACTTTAAACCGGAAAAACCGATCTCTGTGCTGCGACTGGATGGCGACTGGTACGAATCAACTATATGCATCCTTGAGAACCTATTTGACAAAGTGATCCCCGGCGGCTTGATCCTGATTGATGACTACTACGATTGGGATGGTTGTAGTCGTGCCGTTCACGATTTTCTATCGGAGCGCAAGCTTCGGGACCGCATTCGTCAATCGCGATACGGCGGCGTCGCCTACATGATCAAGGAAGCCGCAGAAGATTAACCACCATCCCGTGCCCGCTTCTGACGGAGCCCGGACCAATATTCCAGACGCTTCCGGATTTCACGCTCAAAGCCGCGATCAGCGGGCGTATAAAGTGCTTCGCGACGCATTTCTTTCGGGAAATAGTCCTGTCCGGAGAATGCCTCCTCCGCGTCGTGATCATAGGCATATCCATCGCCATAGCCGAGCTCCGACATCAGTTTGGTCGGTGCATTCAAGATATGCTTTGGCGGCATAAGCGAACCTGTCTCCCTCGCAGTCCGCGTGGCGGCACCCAATGCCTTGTATGCCGCGTTCGATTTCGGCGAGGTGCCAAGATAAATCACGGCCTGTGCCAAGGCCAACTCGCCCTCAGGGGAGCCAAGACGTTCGTATGTCTCCCATGCCGTCAAAGCCTGAACGGCCGCCTGCGGGTCCGCGAGACCAATATCCTCATAGGCGAACCTCAGCAA
>DJKK01000092.1:6918-26416 GCA_002434595.1 Alphaproteobacteria bacterium UBA6544
GAATCCGATCCGCGCAGCGACTTGTGAAGGGCACTGATCAGGTTGTAATGGCTCTCCTGACCTTTGTCGTATACGGGAGCACGTCGTTGTACGATCTCTGTGAGGCCGGCAGTATCGACCGGCGCGTCGGATTTAATTCGGAAAAGTTGCTCGCAGAGATTAAGAAGGAAACGGCCATCGCCATCGGCCATGGCGCGCACCGCTAACCTGGCATCATCATCGACAGGTAGTTTTCGACCCTCCACTTCTTCGGCACGTTCAATCAGCGTCTCGAGTGCGGCAGCATCCAACCGTTCCAAAACGAAGACCTGGCAACGCGACAGTAGCGCGGCATTCAGTTCGAAACTGGGATTCTCCGTTGTTGCACCGACCAGAACCACCGTCCCGTCTTCGACATAGGGTAGGAACCCGTCTTGCTGCGCCCGATTGAAGCGATGAATTTCATCAACAAAGAGCAATGTGCCCCGGCCGCCGAGCCGCATTTCCTTCGCCTTTTCGAACACCTTGCGTAGATCAGCAACACCAGAAAACACCGCCGAAAGAGGCTCAAACTCAAGATCGATATGATCCGCGAGTAGTCGGGCGATCGTCGTTTTGCCGGACCCAGGTGGCCCCCAAAGCACGAGTGACGCCAGACGGCCATCATCGATCATCCGTCGAAGGAGTCCTCCGCTACCGAGCAAATGATCCTGACCCACAACATTGTTGAGGGTCGCAGGTCGCAACTGATCGGCAAGCGGGCGGGGGGCTTCTGACTCGAACAACCCTCCCTGCGACGACACGACAGACTATCCGATCCGAACGTTGAGGCGCCTGCCACCGCGACGAAGCTTCAAATTCCAACCTTCATAGGGCTCGCGGACCAGCCCGTCGAGATCGCGAACGCGGGGAACTTCCTGGCCATTGATCTCGAGTATGACATCGCCCGGCTTGAATCCGTATCGCGCCGCCGGCGAATTCCTTTGAATCGCAAGTATCATGACACCGCTCGCATCGGTCTCGATCCCAAGTTCGGCAGCAAGCGCCGGGTTAAGGTTGGCAACCCTCGCCCCTAACAACGGATGTCGGCCGTCCAGTTCGGTCACATTCCGCGCAGGAACATCAGGTGGTGGAACCAGCTCGAGTTGCTTTATCACACGCGCTCCACGCCGAAATACGGTCAGATCTACGACATCGCCAAGTTGACGCGTCGCAAGCCGGAAGCGCAGAGCCTGCGCATCCTCGATCTCGTGACGGTCGAGCCGCAGAATAACATCTCCTTGCTGCAATCCTGACACGTCGGCCGGACCGCCTTCGTGTACCTCTTCCACCAAGACACCGAACGGCCGGTCGAGCCCAATCGCATTCGCTATGTCCAACGTGACGTTCTTGCCAACGAAACTCATCCAGGGACGGACCAATGGCTTGCCACTGATCGCGCTCGTCAAGATGGCCCGAACCATATTGCTCGGCACGGCAAAGCCGATTCCCAACGATCCGCCATCGCGGGAATAGATCGCGGTATTAATTCCGACCAGCTGACCGGACATGTCGACCAGTGCTCCGCCTGAATTTCCAGGATTAATCGCCGCGTCCGTCTGAATAAAGAATCGGTAATCGGTAATTCCCACACTGGTTCGTGCAAGCGCGGATACAATGCCGCTAGTAACGGTGCGACCGACGCCAAACGGATTGCCCAGCGCAAGCACGAGATCGCCAACTTCCAGATTGTCGGAATCCGCCAACTTAATAATGGGAAAAAGCTCCTGGTCGGTATCGATCTTTAAAACTGCGATATCCGTCCGCTTGTCCTTGAGCAACAAAGTCGCATCGAACTCACGACGGTCCGCGAGTACCACTTTGATATCGCTTGCGTCCTTAATTACGTGGTTGTTGGTAACAATAATTCCATCTGCAGTGACGATGACACCGGATCCGAGAGAATTCTCGACACGATTTCTATTTCCACCGCCAAAGGGTAGATCGTCGCCAAAAAATTGTCTGAAAAACGGATCGTCGAACATCCACCCGCGACGCTGCTCGACAACCTTACGCGCGTATATATTTACGACCGCCGGACCCGCACGACGAACGATCGGTGCGAATGACAGCTTGATCTCAGCATTGTTTTGCGGCGCTTTGCGCGTCTGGCCTAAGGCCGGAACGCTTACGGCCACAAGAGCAAAGATTAATACGAGCGTGCGGAACGCGAAGTGACAGTATCCCATGGGGCTATCTATTCGTAGGAACGTCTCGATACAAGCCCTGTTATTGAAAAGAAAAGCCGGCAGATGCCGGCGTTTTAGAAAAATCTCTATTCTACGGTTAACTACGCGGCGTCCTCTTCAAACTCCTCGGGCAGAGGCCCGGAATCCATGCCTTTGGCGTCCTCGTCCCGTTCGACGAGTTCTATGATAGCCATCGGAGCCGAATCTCCATAACGGTATCCGGCTTTTAAAACCCGTGTATATCCGCCGTTTCGGTCCGCATAACGCTCCGCCAAAGTATCGAACAGCTTTGTCGTTGTTGCATCGTCCCGCAGCATCGAGAACGCGCGCCGACGATCGTGAATTCGTCCCCGCTTGCCCAGCGTGATCAGCTTCTCGACAATCGGACGTAGGTCCTTCGCCTTCGGCAACGTGGTCGTGATCTGCTCGTGCTTGATCAGCGCCGCAGCCATATTCGTGAACATCGCCTTACGATGCTCTCGGGTCCGATTCAATTTACGTCCGCTCATACGATGGCGCATGATCGCAACTCCCTAAACAAACGTTCCGCCGATCAGAACGGCTCTTCGAGCCGCTTGGCGAGTTCTTCAATGTTCTCCGGCGGCCATGTCGGAATTTCCATGCCGAGATGAAGGCCCATCTCAGTCAGAACTTCCTTGATCTCGTTCAGTGACTTACGACCGAAGTTCGGTGTCCGCAGCATTTCGGCCTCGGTCTTCTGAACGAGGTCGCCGATATAGACGATATTGTCGTTCTTGAGACAGTTTGCCGAGCGCACCGAGAGCTCCAGTTCGTCGACTTTACGCAGTAGGTTCTTATTGAAGGGCAGCTCGGAGGGCCGGTCCTCTTCAACGCGCGCGGTCGGCTCTTCGAAATTGACGAAGAGCTGCAGTTGATCCTGCAAGATACGTGCGGCCAACGCTACGGCATCTTCCGGCGTCACCGTGCCATTGGTCTCCAACGAGACAGACAGCTTGTCATAGTCGGTAACCTGTCCAACACGGGTGTTATCTACCTTATAGGATACCTTGCGTACCGGACTGAAGACCGAGTCGATCGGAATCAAGCCAATCGGCGCATCTGCCGGGCGGTTCTGGGCCGCTGCAACATATCCCTTACCGGTATCGACCGTCAGTTCCATGTTGAACTTGGCGCCTTTATCAAGCGTGCAAATGACAAGGTCGGGATTCATGACCTCGATATCATGCCCAGTCTCGATCATCGACGCCGTCACTTCCAACGGCCCCGTAACGGATAGCTGCATCCGCTTCGGGCCTTCGCCATGCATGCGCAACGCAAGCGATTTGATGTTCAAAATAATGCTGGTCACATCCTCCCGGACATCCGGCAAGGACGAGAACTCATGCAATACGCCTTCGATCTGTATTGCCGTGACGGCGGCACCTTGTAGAGACGACAGCAAAACACGGCGCAGCGAATTGCCGAGCGTCATGCCAAAACCACGCTCCAGCGGCTCAGCAACAATCGTGGCAGTCCGCGTGGAATCGATGCCGCCTTCAACATTGAGTTTGTTCGGCTTAATGAGGGTTTGCCAATTTTTCTGGATCACGGTCGCAACCTCGTTCTAACAATAATAGGAAGCGTCAAACTGCTTCCTCGACCAATTCTCTGTATTCGGCGGCCTGAGCCACCGCTCAACTTAAACCCGGCGTCGCTTCGGTGGCCGACAGCCGTTATGCGGTACCGGCGTCACATCACGAATTGCGGTGATGTTGAAGCCTGCCGCTTGCAGTGCCCTCAACGCGGATTCCCTTCCGGAGCCTGGGCCTTTAACATTCACTTCGAGGGTCTTCATGCCATGCTCTTGAGCTTTCTGGGCCGCGTTCTCCGCAGCTACCTGAGCTGCGTATGGAGTCGACTTTCGGCTGCCCTTAAAACCCATACCACCGGCCGAAGACCACGAAATCGCATTGCCCTGCGCATCCGTGATGGTAATCAGCGTGTTGTTGAACGTCGCGTTAACATGTGCCACGCCCGAGGTTATGTTCTTACGCTCGCGCTTGCGCACGCGCGTTGTAGCCGCCTTCGCCATAGGACGATCCCTTTACTTCGTAACCTTTTTCTTGCCCGCAATCGCGCGCGCCGGTCCCTTTCGAGTACGCGCGTTCGTATGTGTGCGCTGACCATTGACCGGCAACCCTTTACGATGCCGGACGCCACGGTAGCACCCGAGGTCCATTAACCGCTTAATATTCATCGCAACTTCGCGACGAAGATCGCCTTCGACGAGATAATCGCTATCAATCGCCTCGCGAATTCGAATGACTTCATCATCGGTAAGCTCGTTGACCCGACGCTCGTCCGGAATGCTGCATTTGCCACAAATTTCAACCGCCTTGGTCCGGCCGATCCCGTGAATGTATGTCAACGCGATGGAAACTCGCTTCCCCGTTGGAATGTTTACGCCTGCAATACGCGCCACGTCGAATACTCCTTACGCTTGCCGGTGCGCTACCGGCCACGTTTTCGTTTCATTCATCATTAGGGGTCTACAACACCTGTCCGGAAGCCATTCTACTCCCGGAGCCGCGGATTATAGGGCTTTGCCTTCCCGTGTCAAACCCTCAACTCACCCAATAACGCCTTGGATCGCAACGGTTACATTGTCGATATCTTGCATACCGTCTATCTCCGCAACGATATCCCTTTGTTCATAATAAGGCACGATTTCAGCCGTCTGTGCGTGGTACGCGCCGAGGCGGGACCGTACCGTTTCCTCGTTATCATCGGCCCGACGGGTAAACTCCGTGCCACCGCATGAATTACAGACGCCATCCTGTTTAGGCTGCTGGAACGTGTCGTGGTAACCCGCACCACAATTCGAGCAGCTGTATCGACCGGTAATACGCTCGACCAATGCTTTTTCGTTCACTTTCAGCACGATCACTTTCCCGAGCGATAGCGATTTCGCGTCCAAAAGCTTGTCGAGCGCCGTTGCCTGGGGTGTGGTTCGCGGGAACCCGTCAAGTATGAATCCGTTCGCACAATCCGGCTGATCGATCCGCTCGGAAATAATCTCGACCATGATTTCATCGGGCATCAGTTCACCCGCTTCCATGATCTTTTTTGCCTGCTGCCCCATTTCACTGCCGGACGCAACGGCAGCGCGCAACATATCGCCAGTCGACAACTGGACCAATCCGTGTGCGTCCTCGAGCCTTTTAGCTTGCGTGCCCTTGCCGCATCCCGGTGGGCCAAGAAGTATCAGAATCACCCGCGCCTCCCGCGCAGTCGCGACTTCTTGATAAGACCTTCGTACTGATGCGCGAGCAGGTGCGAATGCACCTGGGCGACGGTATCCATCGTCACGGTGACGACGATCAGCAGACTTGTACCGCCAAAATAGAACGGAACCGCAAATTCATTACGGAGCCATTCCGGAATGATACAAACAATCGCAAGATACGCTGCACCAACAACCGTCAAGCGCGTAAGGACATAATCAAGATAATCCGCCGTATTCTTGCCGGGCCGAATGCCGGGGACGAAGCCACCATAACGTTTGAGGTTTTCAGCTGTTTCTTCCGGGTTGAAGACGATCGCCGTATAGAAAAAAGCAAAAAACACGATCAAGCCGACAAACAAGACGAGGAATAAGGGCTGGCCCGGGCCGATCATAGCGGAAGCGGTCGTGAGCCATTCCGGCCCCCGACCACCGGAGAAACTAATAATGCTGAATGGAAGAAGCAGCATCGAACTTGCGAAAATCGGCGGTATCACACCTGATGTATTGAGCTTCAACGGGAGGTGCGATGACTCTCCGCCAAACATTTTGTTGCCCTGCTGACGCTTCGGATACTGCACCACGACGCGGCGCTGAGAGCGTTCGACAAAGACGATCGCGGTAATGACGACCACCGCAAGAAGCAGTATACCAATGATGGCAAT
This sequence comes from Alphaproteobacteria bacterium UBA6544, assembly GCA_002434595.1. Taxonomy (GTDB): domain Bacteria; phylum Pseudomonadota; class Alphaproteobacteria; order UBA8366; family UBA8366; genus UBA6544. The sequence goes on from DJKK01000092.1 coordinate 13,035, forward strand.
CGTCGGTAGGGCACCGGTGCGGCCCATCTCCATGGTCTGTGCCAGAGCCGCAGGCAATTCAGCAATAATTCCTGCGAAGATTATCAGCGAAATTCCGTTACCAACGCCGCGTTGCGTGATCTGCTCACCAAGCCACATCAAAAAGATAGTTCCACCGACAATGGTGATCACTGTTGTCGCACGGAAGAACAAGCCCGCGTTAATAACCGCCGTCGCACCGGTGCTGTCCGTCATGCCTTCCATACCGACGGCAAGACCGTAAGCCTGAAAAGTCGCCAACAACACCGTGCCGTAACGAGTATATTGATTGATCTTCTTGCGTCCGGCCTCGCCGTCTTTCTTCATCGCCTGGAAGTGCGGCGAGACAGCAGTCAGCAACTGCATGATAATCGCCGCAGAAATATAAGGCATGATATTGAGAGCGAAAATCGACATCCGGCCCAACGCACCGCCGGCAAACATGTCGAACATACCTAAGATACCGCCCGCCTGCTGAGAGAAGACGTCCTGCAGAATTTGCGCGTCGATGCCGGGCAGCGGGATATACGTGCCGAGGCGGTAAACAACAAGCGCGCCAAGCGTAAACCAAATTCGTTTCTTGAGTTCCGCCGCCTTCGAAAAGGCGCCGATATTAAAATTAGCTGCGAGTTGTTCCGCCGCTGATGCCATTGGTCAGGTTCCCGCCTCCGGCGTCAGTCTTCGCTTTCGTCCGACGCCTTATTTTCTTTAGCGGCCGGTGCGGCCTCCTTCTTAGCCTTGCCCGTAATAGACGGCTTCTCAGCCGTTGGGGAGGCTTCCAACACAATAACCTTACCGCCCGCCTTCTCGATGATTTCCACGGCAGCCTTCGAAGCGCCAGCGACTTCAATTATTATCTTGGCATTAAGTTCGCCTTTCGCAAGGAGGCGCACGCCATCACGAATTCTGCGCACAACGCCCGAAGCAACCAGTGCTTCCGCGTCGATTGTCTTCGTCGCGTCCAGCTTTTTTGCATCAATCGCTTGCTGCAGCCGGCCAACATTAACCGCTACATAATCCTTGCGGAAAATATTCGTGAAACCGCGCTTCGGCACACGCCGGTACAGCGGCATCTGACCGCCTTCAAATCCCTTGATCGTGGCGCCAGCACGCGATTTCTGGCCCTTATGGCCACGTCCCGAAGTCTTGCCTTTGCCCGAGCCGATGCCGCGCCCAACACGCTTGCGAGCTTGGCGCGAACCTTGATTGTCCGACAATTCGTGCAGTTTCATTTTCTTGTACTCCGAGGGGCGCGTTGCAACGTCCCGTTCAGTCTTCGACGCGGACCAGATGCTTCACTTTGTCGATCATACCCCGCACAGACGGCGTATCTTCCAGCTCACGTGTTCGGCGCATTTTGTTGAGGCCAAGGCCAACAAGTGTCGCGCGCTGGTCTTTCTGGCGGCGGATCGGGCTCCCAATTTGCGTTACCCGCACGGTCTTTTTACTAGCCATCCGCCTGCTCCTTGGACTTGCCATCGTCACGGCGGCCAACGATATCGCCAACCTTCTTGCCACGCTTGGCGGCGATCTGGCGCGGCGAGACACAGGAGGACAACGCCTGGAACGTCGCCTTCACCATATTGTGAGCATTGGATGTACCGATCGACTTCGCAACAACATCCTGCACCCCAAGCGCTTCGAAAACCGCACGCATCGGTCCGCCGGCGATAATACCGGTACCTGGAGGCGCATTGCGAAGCGATACACGGCCCGCGCCGTAGCGACCGTTAATATCGTGGTGCAGCGTCCGGCCCTCACGAAGGGGTACCCGGATCATGTCCTTGCGCGCCTGATCCGTTGCCTTGCGGATAGCTTCCGGAACTTCGCGCGCCTTTCCAAGACCATAGCCGGCCCGACCGTTTCCGTCTCCAACGACAACGATCGCCGAGAAACCGAAGCGACGTCCGCCCTTCACGACTTTCGCAACGCGATTTATCGCCACAAGTTTCTCGACGAGATCCGGTCCTTCGTCCCGCCGGTCACGGCCGCCGCGTTCATTCTGCATTCGCGCCATAACGTCAGTCCTTCACTAGAAGTTCAATCCGGCTTCACGCGCGGCGTCTCCCAACGCCTTCACTCGGCCGTGGTAGAGATATCCCCCGCGATCGAACACAACCGTCACAACGCCGGCAGATTTCGCGCGTTCCGCGATTACTTTTCCGACCTGTGCGGCCGCATCACGATTGGCACCCGTCTTCAAACCGTCTCGGATCTCTTTATCCAATGTCGACGCTGCGGCGACTGTTCGACCGGCCAAATCGTCGATGACCTGTGCGTATATATGCTTGCCAGATCTGAAGACCGACAACCGCGGCTTAATACGCTCGATCTTGCGCAACCGATGGCGGGTCCGCCGCTTGCGTCGATCGAACAGATTCTTGTTGTCCAACATCGTTCGAACCCTTTACTTCTTCTTGCCTTCCTTGCGGAGGATTTGTTCATCGGCGTATTTGACGCCTTTACCCTTGTACGGCTCCGGTTTCCGGAAGCCACGAATCTCGCTGGCAACCTGCCCCACTCGCTGCTTATTCGGACCGCTCACCGCAATCACATTGCTGCGTTCACCCTCGATCTCGATCTTGATGTCTTCTGGGACATCGAATGCAATATCGTGACTGTAGCCGAGCTGCAGGTTGAGCTTCTTGCCCTGGACCTGTGCACGATACCCAACGCCATTGACTTCCAGGCGCCGGGTAAAGCCTTCAGACACGCCGACCACGGCATTGTTTACCAGACTACGCGTCGTCCCCCACATGGTCCGCGCGCGCTTACCGCCATTCACTGGCTTTACGACGACACTACCGTTTTCGAGGATCACCTCGACGACTGGCAGCAAATCAACCGTCTGCGTGCCAAGTTTGCCTTTGGCCGTCAGGACACCTCCAGCGATGGTAATCTCAACACCGTCTGGAATTGCAACCGGACTCTGTCCTACGCGCGACATATGCTCTCTCCTAAAATACCCGGCATAGGACTTCACCGCCGACATTCTGGTCACGGGCCTCTGCATCCGACAGCACACCACGCGGTGTCGAGAGGATGGAGATACCAAGACCGTTATAAACGCGCGGCAAATCCTTGATCCTCGAATACACGCGACGCCCGGGGGTCGAAATGCGTTTGATTTCGCGAATTACCGGCTCACCGTCGTGATACTTGAGCTCGATGGTCAGTTCGCTGAGACCGCTGCGAATCTCCGCCCAACTGTAATCACGTATAAAGCCCTCACGCTTCAGAACTTCTAGAACGTTCGTCCGCAACTTGGAGGACGGGCATACAATCGTAGACCGTCCGCTGCGCTGCCCGTTGCGAATTCGGGTCAGCATATCGCCCAATGGATCGCTCAATGACATTCGATCGATCTCCTTACCAGCTGGACTTGGTCATGCCCGGGATCTGCCCGGTCGACGCCAATTCTCGCAATGCAATACGCGACAGCTTGAATTTGCGATAAAAGCCTCTCGGCCGTCCCGACAACTCGCAGCGATTGCGAATCCTGTTGGGCGCAGAGTTACGCGGCAACTGCGCCAATTTCAGCCGCGCTGCGAAACGCTCTTCAGCCGGAAGTTCGCGATTGCTCGCGATCGCCTTCAGTTGCTCGCGTCTGCCAGCGTACTTCTTAGCCAGGCGCATTCTCTTCTTGTTCCGTTCGATGGCGCTTTTCTTAGCCATGCTTCAAAACCCTCACCTTTGCCCTAACTGCGAAACGGCATATTGAAACCTTCGAGCAGCGCGTGCGCCTCCTCGTTAGTTTCCGCCGTCGTACAGATAACAATGTCCATGCCGCGGATCGTATCGACCTTGTCGTAATCAATTTCCGGGAAAACGATCTGCTCCTTCAAACCGAGCGAATAGTTGCCACGACCGTCGAAGCTTCGCGGTGATAGGCCACGAAAATCCCGGACTCGCGGCAAGGCAACCATGATCAAACGATCAAGGAATTCATACATTCGATCACGCCGTAGCGTCACTTTCGCGCCAATAGGCATACCTTCACGCAGCTTGAAGTTCGCTATCGACTTTTTCGCGTGCGTCACGGCTGCCATCTGGCCGGTAATCGCAGCCAAATCCTCACAGATCGATCCAATCTTCTTGCTGTCGCCGACCGCCTCCCCAGCGCCAATATTGACGACGATCTTGTCGAGCTTTGGCGTCTGCATCGGGTTCGCATAACTGAATTTTTCGACCAGCGAACTGCGTACAACAGAATTGTAATGCTCCTTGAGGCGGGGCACGTAACCGTTCTCAGCCATCGCGTCCTACTCCTCAGTTATCGATGACTTCACCGGAGCGCTTCGCAAAGCGAACCTTCCGGCCGTCATCAAGTGTCTTGAAACCGACCCGGGTAGGTTTGTCATCTTTCGGGTCGATATGAGCGACATTCGAAACATCCAACGGCATTTCCTTGTCCACAATGCCGCCCGGCGTCGTTTGGCTCGGCCGGGTATGGCGCCGTGCGATATTTACACCGCTGACGACGACGCGCCGCGAACCACTTACCACCGTCAGGATATCGCCCTGTTTGCCTTTGTCCTTACCGGCAATCACTTTGACACGATCGCCCTTTTTGAATTTCGCAGCCATAGTCCTATCCGTTCTCCTCTGCGCCTAAATCACTTCCGGCGCGAGAGACACGATCTTCATGAATTGCTTTGCCCGCAATTCACGCGTGACCGGTCCGAAAATGCGCGTGCCAATCGGCTCGTTGTTGCGATCAATCAACACCGCTGCATTGCGGTCGAAGCGAATGCTTGTCCCGTCCTGACGGCTGATTTCCTTGGCCGTACGGACAATCACCGCACGATGGATATCACCCTTTTTCACGCGGCCCCGCGGGATCGCTTCCTTGACGCTGACGACAATCACGTCACCGACATGAGCCGTCATTCGATTTGAACCGCCCAGCACCTTGATGCACTGCACCCGGCGAGCACCCGAGTTATCGGCGACATCAAGGTTGGTTTGCATCTGAATCATGACGCGTCTTCCTTAACCATCGCTAGCCGAGCCAGCGACCACAACGAAACGCTTGCGCTTAGAGATTGGCCGGGCCTCGCGGATCCGAACGATATCGCCTTCCTTTGAGACATTATTCTCGTCGTGGGCGAGGTACTTTTTCGACCGTTTCATGAACTTCTCGTAAAGCGGATGGCGAACGCTCCGCTCAACCAAGACCGATACGGTTTTGTCTTTAGCGTCCCGCAGGGCGCGTCCTTGCATCACTCGTTTAGGCATTCGTCTTTACTCCTCAGGACGCCGCACTGCTGCGCTCGTGCAAGACGGTCTTAATCCGAGCGATATCGCGACGCACTTCGCAAACCCGCGCGGTATTCTCGAGCTGACCACTTGCCTGCTGGAACCGCAGATTGAACGCTTCCTTCTGCAGATCCCCAAGCTGACCAGACAGCTCATCATCCGTTTTTTGGCGTACTTCTTCCGCCTTCATCGCCTTAAACTCCCTCGCCGCCGCGTTGCACGAATTTGCAACGTATCGGCATCTTGGCCGCGGCCAACATCAACGCCTCGCGCGCAATATCCGGCGCCACACCATCGAGCTCGAACATGACCCGACCCGGCTTTACCCTGCACATCCAGTATTCTGGCGATCCCTTACCTTTACCCATGCGCACTTCAGCAGGCTTACTGCTGACCGGAACATCGGGAAAGATCCGGATCCAAACCTTACCTGCACGCTTGATGTGACGGGTCACAGCGCGCCGCGACGCTTCGATCTGGCGCGCTGTAATACGGCCCGGCTGCAACGCCTTAAGACCGTAGGCACCAAAGTTCAGCGACGTGCCACCTTTGGCATTGCCGTGCACCCGGCCCTTATGGGCTTTACGAAATTTCGTTCTTTTCGGACTTAACATCGTCTTTCCCCATCCGCTCGCGTCAGCGCTGCGGCTGTTGATCCTGCTGGCGGCGCTCCGAGGCCATGGGATCGTGTTCCATGATCTCGCCCTTAAAAACCCAAACCTTGACGCCGCATGCGCCATACGTGGTCTGCGCCGTCGACGTGCCGTAGTCGATATCCGCACGCAGCGTGTGCAAAGGCACGCGCCCCTCGCGGTACCACTCCGCCCGTGCAATCTCTACACCGCCAAGACGTCCACCACACTTGATACGAATTCCTTGGGCACCAAGGCGCATGGCCGACTGGACGGCACGCTTCATTGCACGGCGGAATGCCACGCGGCGGCTCAACTGCTGCGCAATGTTGTCAGCAACCAATTTGGCATCGATTTCAGGCTTGCGAATTTCAACAATATTCAAGGTTACGTCACCGCCAGTCATCTTGCTCAAATCTTGGCGAAGTTTCTCGATATCAGCACCCTTCTTACCGATTACAACGCCCGGACGTGCCGTGTGTATCGTAATCCGTGCGCGCTTTGCAGGGCGCTCAATGACCACACGCGACACGCCAGCTTGGCTCAGCTTCTCCTCGATGTATTCACGAATTCGTACATCCTCATGAAGCAGGCTGCCGTATTCCTTATCGGCGTACCAACGCGAGTCCCAAGTGCGGTTGACACCGATGCGAAATCCGATCGGGTTTACTTTCTGGCCCATTATTCCGTCTCCTCGCGCTCGCGCACGACTATCGTCAAATTGCTGACAGGCTTGCGGATGCGTCCAACCCGGCCCCGCGCCCGTGCACGAAATCGCTTCATCACCAGGGTTTTACCAACCGTTGCTTCCTTTACATAAAGGCGATCGACATCGAGCTGATGATTGTTTTCGGCGTTCGCCACAGCGGACTGAACCAACTTCTTCACGTCGCCCGCGGCGCGGCGCTTGGAAAACGCCAACGCGGCAATTGCCTGGTCTGCCGAGAGGCCGCGAATTTGCTGCGCCAAAAGATTTAACTTTTGCGGGCTGGTCTGCACAAAGCGCGCGTGCGCCTGCGCTTCGTTGTCTTCCAGCCTGCGTTCGGACTTCGCCTTGCCCATAACGATCAGCCTCTCTTCGATCGCTTGTCAGCCGCGTGACCATAGAAGGTCCGCGTCGGCGAGAATTCGCCGAATTTATGACCAATCATGTTTTCCGTCACTAGGACCGGAATGAACTTCTGGCCGTTATAAACGCCGAACGTGAGGCCGACGAATTGCGGCAAGATCGTCGACCGACGAGACCACGTACGAATGACATCGTTTCGTCCGGACTCGCGCACAGTCTCCGCCTTCTTGAGCAAATAACCGTCTACGAACGGACCTTTCCAAACTGAACGAGACACGACTCGACTCTCCTCAACCTAACGCTTATGCCGACGGCGAATGATCAGCTTGTCGCTCGCCTTCTTCGGACGCCGCGTCCGCTTGCCCTTGGTAGGCTTACCCCACGGCGTCACCGGATGCCGGCCACCGGAGGTACGACCCTCGCCGCCACCATGCGGGTGGTCAACCGGGTTCATTGCTACACCGCGAACCTGCGGTCGCTTACCAAGCCACCGTTTACGGCCGGCCTTTCCTAATTTAATATTGGCTTGATCCGGGTTTGACACCGCGCCGATCGTCGCCATGCACTCGGCGCGGACCATACGAAGCTCTCCCGAATTCAACTTGAGCTGTGCATAGCCGCCGTCCCGACCGACCAACTGAACATAGTTGCCGGCACTACGAGCTATCTGACCGCCTTTGCCCACTTTCATCTCGACATTGTGGATGATCGTGCCGATCGGAATATTAGACATTGGCATCGCATTACCAGGCTTGATATCGGCGCGCCCTGCCGTCGCTATCACCTGGTCACCTGCCGCCAGCCGTTGCGGCGCCAAGATATAACCAAGCTCGCTGTCGTCGTACTTTATCAGTGCGATAAAGGCCGTGCGATTCGGATCGTATTCGATGCGCTCGACCGTCGCGGGCACGTCAAATTTCTGACGCTTGAAGTCCACCAAACGATAGAGCCGCTTGTGCCCACCACCCCGACGTCGCGCAGTAATTCGCCCATCGTTGTTGCGTCCGGCCTTCTTGGTTAGTCCCTTGGTCAAAGACTTCACCGGCTGTCCCTTATGGAGCCCTGAGCGCTCAACAATGACGAGCTGGCGAGTACTGGGCGTTGTCGGATTGAATGTCTTCAGCGCCATGATCAGACTCCCGTGGTCACGTCAATAGAGTGACCTTCCTCAAGGCAAACGATGGCCTTCTTAAAGTCGCTACGACGTCCGCGCCGGCCCCGAAAAACCTTGTTCTTACCCTTTTGACGCAAGGTGTTGACCGATTTGACTTTGACTTCGAACAAACCCTCGATCGCGGCACGTATTTCCGGTTTCGTCGCCGACAACGGCACCTTGAAGGTCACTTGGTTGTTCTCGGAACCGAGCGTCGATTTCTCGGTGATCACCGGGGAACGGATAATCTCATACATCCGGCCGCGGTCGATCGCCTGTTTGTTCAAATATTTCCAGCTCATTTCAACCGTGCCTCCAACGCTTCGACCGCTTCCGGCGTAAGCACGAGTACGTCCCGGCGAAGGATGTCGTAAACGTTTGCGCCGGCGCTCGGCAACACGTCGATATTTGGAATATTGCGCGCCGCGCGTTCAAAATTCTGGTCGAGTTCAGCACCACCAACGATCAGGGCATTGGACCAACCAAGCTTATCGAACATCCCGCGAAGAGCTTTGGTCTTACCCTTCTTAATCGCCGCATCCTTAAGGATGACCAGCTTACCTTCCGCTTGTTTCGAGGAAAGCGCAGACTTCATCGCCATCCGACGAACACGCTTCGGCAATTTGTGGGCATGGCTGCGCACTACCGGACCGAACACTGTGCCGCCACCGCGCCAATGCGGTGCGCGCACCGACCCCGCCCGCGCGCGACCGGATCCCTTCTGACGCCACGGCTTGGCTGTGGTGCCACGCACCTCATGCATGCCTTTGGTCTTATGCGTCCCGGCACGCTGTTTGGCCAACTGATAATTCACCATGCGGGCCAACAGGTCGCGACGCACTTCGGCTCCGAAAACCTCGTCGGCCAACTCGATATCGCCTGCAGCCTTGTTGTCGAGACCAATTACTTTGCTCTTCATGGCACTCAGTCCTTCGTCTCGCTGGGACCGGCTTCGCCAGAGGTATCCTCGGCGGCATCCGACTCAGCTGCTGCGTCTTCTGCTTGAGCTTCTTCGACTACTGCTTCTTCCGTTATCTCTTCCTCGGCCTCGGCTTCACTCAACAAGGCCGCAGGAAATGGTACTTCTTCTGGCAACGACTTCTTCGTAGCGTCGCTGATCAGCACCCAACCACCCTTCGAACCAGGGACGGCACCACGCACCAAAATCAACCCGCGATCCGGATCGCTCGAGACGACCTGAAGGTTTTGCGTGGTCACACGCTCATCGCCCATGTGTCCAGCCATCTTCTTGCCCTTCCACACCCGGCCCGGATCCTGGCTATTACCAGTCGACCCATGACTGCGGTGTGAAATTGAGACACCGTGACTAGCCCGCAGTCCGGCGAAACCGTGCCGCTTCATCGCTCCGGCAAAACCCTTACCGATGCTCTGCCCAACGACATCCACGTGCTGACCCGCGACGAAATGCGCAGCAGACAGCTCAGCACCGACATCCAGTAGCGCATCTTCGCTCACGCGAAACTCCGCCAGTTTACGCCGCGGTTCCACTTTCGCCTTTGCGAAGTGGCCGCGCATCGGCTGCGTCGTGTTCTTTACCTTCGCCTTGCCGGCACCCAGCTGGACCGCGTTATAGCCGTCCTTATCCTGCGTCCGAACCGCCACAACATGACATCCGTCAACCTTCAGCACGGTTACGGGCACATGCGTGCCGTCTTCCGCGAAGACACGGGACATACCGACTTTTTGGGCTATCAACCCGCTTCGCATTTCACCAATTCCCTAAAGCTTGATCTCGACGTCGACGCCGGCAGCAAGGTCGAGCTTCATCAAAGCATCGACAGTCTGGGGCGTCGGGTCGACGATGTCCAACATCCGCTTGTATGTCCGAATTTCGAACTGCTCGCGGCTCTTCTTATCGATGTGCGGCCCCCGCAGAACCGTGAACTTCTCGATACGTTGAGGCAAGGGAATAGGGCCTCTGACCTCAGCTCCGGTACGCTTCGCGGTATTGACGATCTCGCGCGTCGATTGATCAAGCACGCGATGATCGAACGCCTTTAGGCGTATGCGGATATTCTGATTGTCCATTCTCTTGGCCTATCCAAAAAGTCGCGGCGCCCACAGGGCACCGCATTTGACCGTTCCTCAACTTAATCCGAGATACCGGTAACAACGCCGGCGCCGACGGTGCGACCGCCTTCGCGGATCGCGAAGCGCAGACCTTCGTCCATCGCAATCGGCGCAATCAGGTTCACCTGCATCGATATGTTGTCACCCGGCATCACCATCTCCGTGCCGTCCGGCAACTCAACCGAACCCGTCACATCCGTCGTTCGGAAGTAGAACTGCGGACGATAGTTCGAGAAAAACGGCGTATGACGGCCACCCTCTTCCTTCGTCAGAATATAGCACTCGCAGCTAAACTTCGTGTGCGGCGTGATCGATCCCGGCGCCGCCAATACCTGGCCACGCTCAACGTCCTCACGACCAATGCCTCGCAACAGACAACCAACGTTGTCCCCCGCCTCGCCCTGGTCCAGGATCTTACGGAACATCTCGACGCCCGTGCACACCGTCTTCGACGTCTCCCGGACACCAACGATCTCGATCTCGTCGCCCGTCTTCACGATGCCACGCTCCACCCGACCCGTCACAACCGTGCCACGACCCGAAATCGTGAACACGTCCTCGATCGGCATCAGGAACGGCAGATCCTTCGGGCGATCTGGTTGCGGCACAAAATCGTCCACTGCCGACATCAGTTCCTTGATCGCATCCGAGCCAATCGCCGCATCACCGCCCTCGAGCGCCGCCAAGGCGGAACCTTTGACGATCGGAATATCGTCGCCCGGGAACTCGTAAGACGACAGCAGCTCACGCACCTCAAGCTCGACAAGCTCCAACAGCTCTTCGTCGTCAACCTGATCAACCTTGTTCATGAAAACAACGATCGCCGGAACACCAACCTGGCGCGCCAAAAGGATGTGCTCACGCGTCTGAGGCATCGGGCCGTCCGACGCGCTCACAACCAGGATCGCGCCGTCCATCTGCGCCGCACCCGTGATCATGTTCTTGATATAATCTGCGTGACCCGGGCAATCCACGTGCGCGTAGTGACGGCCGTCCGTCTCATACTCAACGTGCGCCGTATTGATCGTAATACCGCGCTCCCGCTCCTCGGGAGCCTTGTCGATATCCGCATAATCCGTCGCTTCTGCACCACCTGCTTCAGATAGGATCTTCGTGATCGCCGCCGTCAGCGTCGTCTTGCCGTGATCAACGTGGCCAATCGTGCCAATGTTGCAGTGCGGCTTGTTACGTACAAAATTCTCTTTCGCCATCTCTCGTCTCCAACCTTAAAACAGCGTTACGCGAGGTTCGCCCGCACCTCTTCGGCAACCGCCTGAGGTACTTGCGCGTAGTGATCGAATTGCATCGTGAACTGGGCACGCCCCTGGCTCGACGACCGCAAGGTATTAATGTAGCCGAACATGTTCGCCAACGGCACCAAGGCATTGACCACGCGCGCATTACCGCGCTGATCCATGCTGCTGACGTTTCCCCGGCGGCTATTCAGGTCGCCGATAATGTCGCCCATATACTCTTCAGGCGTCACGACTTCGACCTTCATCATCGGCTCCAGCAATCGGGGACCCGCCTTCTGCATCGCTTCGCGGAACGCAGCGCGGGCCGCCAACTCGAAAGCCATCACAGACGAATCTACGTCGTGCGATGCACCATCGAACAGCGTTGCCTTGAAGTCGATCACCGGGAACCCAGCTAGAATGCCGCTCTCTCGGGAGTCGCCAATACCTTTCTGGACGCCCGGGATATATTCGCGCGGCACCGAGCCGCCGACAACCTTACTCTCAAACTCGAAACCGGTACCGGGTTCGGTCGGCTCGAAAGTGATCTGCACCCGCGCGAACTGGCCGGCACCACCGGTCTGTTTCTTATGAGTATAGTCAATATCGACCTGCTTCGAGATCGTCTCGCGATACGCAACCTGCGGCGCACCGATATTAGCCTCGACGCTGAACTCACGCTTCATGCGGTCGACGATGATGTCGAGATGCAGTTCGCCCATGCCTTTAATCACAGTTTGACCGCTTTCAGGATCACTGGCGATACGGAAACTCGGGTCTTCCGCAGCCAAGCGCTGGAGCGCTGTCGACATCTTGTCGTGATCCGCCTTCGTTTTCGGCTCGACTGCGATCTCGATGACCGGGTCCGGAAACTCCATCCGCTCCAAGATGATCGGCTTGCTTGTATCGCAGAGCGTGTCGCCCGTCGTCACAGTTTTAAGGCCCGCGATGGCAACGATGTCGCCGGCACAGGCCTCTTTTATATCTTCGCGACTATTGGCATGCATCAAAAGCATACGACCAACGCGCTCTTTCTTATCTTTAACGGTGTTCTGGACACTGTCGCCAGTGCTGAGCGTGCCGGAGTAAATACGTGCGAAAGTGAGCGAGCCAACATACGGGTCGTTCATGATCTTGAACGCCAACGCCGAGAACGGTTCGTCATCCGAGGTCTTCCGCTCATCCTCGGTCTCACCATCCATCTTGACGCCCTTAACGTTATCGACATCCATCGGCGACGGCAGATAATGTACGACCGCATCAAGCAGCGGCTGGACGCCCTTGTTCTTGAAAGCAGAACCGAGGAATACCGGGACAAAAGCACGGCTTACCGCTCCCTCACGGATACAGGCTCGAAGCGTATCCTCGTCCGGTTCATTGCCTTCGAGGTAGGCTTCCATCGCGTCGTCGTCCTGCTCGACCGCCGTCTCAACCAGTTTCTCGCGATATTCCGCCGCCATAACAGAAAGATCGTCCGGAATATCGGTCTCTTCGAATTCCGCACCCAGGGTCTCTTCCTTCCAAATGATCGCCTTCATCTTGACCAGATCGACCAAACCGACGAAGTCTGATTCCGCACCGATTGGCAACTGCATGACCAACGGATCGGCACCCAACCGGTCGACGAACATGTCGACACAGCGGAAGAAGTCCGCACCCATGCGATCCATCTTATTGACGAAACAAATACGCGGCACGCCATATTTATCAGCCTGTCGCCATACTGTCTCGGATTGAGGCTCGACCCCCGCGACACTGTCGAAGACCGCGACCGCGCCGTCGAGGACCCGGAGGCTGCGCTCCACCTCGATGGTAAAGTCGACGTGACCCGGGGTATCGATAATATTTATACGGTGATCCAGCCAGGAACATGTCGTAGCGGCCGACGTAATCGTAATACCACGCTCCTGCTCCTGCTCCATCCA
>DJKK01000149.1 GCA_002434595.1 Alphaproteobacteria bacterium UBA6544
CCCGTCGCGACAACACCTGACGCGCGGATTCCGAAATTTGTTTGTCCAGATGTCCGAACCGTGTATCCGCGAGGCCATAAATTGGAATTTGGCGGGCATAGCCGGTACGCCGGAGCTCATTCGCGACCGCGGCCGCCCGCGCCAAGGAAACCAACCATTTTGAATCAAACCGCACATCGGAAGCACGCGTGGGGTCCGTATGCCCACGCACATCGATCCGATTGCCTATTGTCGCGACAATTCCACCCATTCGAAATAGTGCGTCCCGCGCGCCATCAGTCAATACGACGGAGCCAACGTTAAACATCGCATCGCTTGGCAGGGAAACAACTACCAATCCATCGAGGCGATGCACCGCTGCCTCATTCAATAGTGGATCGCCCGACAAATGCTCCTCCAGGACATTGGCCAAGTAATGTAGCGACAAGGCGTCATTGAGCTTAACGGTTGCGACATTCTTTGTCGCTTGTGGTCGCGGTTTTTCTTGCTTGTTTGGTGTCTCCGATGAGGAAATCTGCGAAATTATGACGTTCCATGTCTCGGTCTTGATGTTGCCCATGGAAAACAACATTACAAAAAACGCCAACAGCAGGGCGATAACATCGGCAAACGTCACCAGCCATATATTCCGTCGTTGCAGAGGTTCAGGCTGCTGATCATCGACAAACATCGGTTACTCCGAATATTGCTCGAACTCAACGCGCGCTCTTGCCTCGCTGCGGACAAAGAAGCGGAATTCAAGCTCCCTTCCATCGCCCTCACGGATACCAATCGAAACGGTATCACGTGGTGCCCCACTTGCGATCAATTCCTCGGCGAACTCCACTGCACGCGCGATCTCTAGATTGTTCGCCTTGAGATTAAGCTCTTTGCCAACCCGCCAATCTGTGCCGACAAGCAATTCCAACTCATTGCTAAAGCCGGGGGCTTCCACAGCAAGAACCCGGGCGACGTCTACAAGAAGACGTCGACGGTCCTTCCGAAGCAGCGCACGTCCACCAGGGAATATTGTGTTTGCTGGCAAGCGCAGTTGCATAGTCCGGCCGTCCGTAAAGACTTCAATTTCTGCGACGGGAACTCCGGTCGCCCATAGACGCCGCATTTCGTCGACGAGTGCCTCAGGCCCTGGCGTTGCCCCTATGCGGGAAAGAAAGGTCTCCGCGGTAGGCCCACTCTGGCCCGTCGTCTGAAATGTGGAAAGAAGAGAATCCATAACCGCCCGAGATTTAACCTCAGTCCGTGTAGAAATGGCATTTAGTAGTATAAAGAATGCAAGTAATAAAAGAAATAAACTTAATACTAAATAAGAGCCCCCAGATTTACTGGTATCAGGATAGTATTCCAGATCATTTTCGCTTCCTTTATTAATCAAAATTGGCAAGAAGCTTATCCATATCATCTTGCGATGCGGCTTCTACTTTGACTTGTAAACCATACAGCAGCATTTCTTCCCCACGCAATTCGGTCATCTGTTAATGGAGCGCTGCGTCCAAAGAACGGCTCCTCTGTTTCTAATTCCTAGAAGTCGCCCAATACCGCCGTCAACTTTTGCTTCAGCGTTTTAGCATTAAACGGTTTTACAATGTAGTTACACACTCCCGCTTCTTTTGTGGTAATAACGGTCTCGGCCTTACTTTCCGCGGTGATCATAATGAAGGGTGTATCCTTCATACTGCCGTCCCCCCGAACCTGCTTAAGCAAATCCATACCGGTCACAGGTTCCATGTTCCAATCCGAGATCACCAACCCATACTTCTTTTCCTTCATTTTATTGAAGGCCTCAGTCCCGTCCGCCGCCTCGTCGACGTTTTCGAAACCAAACCGCTTCAGAAGGCTCTTAACGATTCTCAGCATCGTCTTGTAATCATCGACAATAAGAACCGGCATTTGCATATCTACGGACAAATTCTGCTACCCACTGATTAATAATTTTGACGCGGTAAGCGACTAATAGATAGGGCTCACTAGACAACTCGTTCGCTAAGGTAAGCCAAGCGTGTTAACCCATGGTTAACGTGCAGACAATCTAACACTAACAATGTTACTTTGGTAAAGAAGGAAGCTTACGTTGATCGGCTAGTTCTTTTGTAAGTTCCCGCGCTTTTCCGGTGCTCATCGAGGCAATAACAGGTGCGACTTTACGTTCCTTCATGTTTTTGATCACCTGCAAGAGCACCGGCATTTCCAACTCATCGAAGATATTTGCAGCGTCTTGCGGCTTCATATTTTCGTAGATAGCTACGAGTTGTTTAATTTTAGCCTTCTCTTGTGCGTCCTGTTCCTTGAGCAAGGCCTTTAGCTCATCCTTTGTCGCGTTTAACTCGGTCTGCCTCTCGACAAGCCCCTGCTCTGCAGCCTTGAGCAGCGCTTCACGCTCCTCCAACTGACGCTCACGCGCGTCGAGCACATTCCGGCGCTCCGCGAGCTCCTGCAGTAATTGCACTTCGCGTTCGCTGAACCGGTTCGGATCGCTGTGCACCGGCATTTCCGCATCCGTTTCCTGCAGCGGCGTATGTCCCGGTGGGGGGCCATCCGAAACACTCGGTGCTTCCGGCGCATTCTCAGGGCTATCCGTTTGCTGCGCCAATGCGGGCTGCACATCGAGACCATCGCGGAAATCTAGCGACGACGCGCCATTCCAAATATTCCCCAGCTTCACAGAAAACAGCAAAACCAAGACAATGATCAACATCGGCAATATTCTAACGCGACTCGCCATCTTCATCGCATTCCTTCAAGAGCCTTCAGCAAATCAGACTTCGTCTTACTTTGCCCCGTTTCCTCCTGCGGAGACGGCTCGGACTGCGCCACTTCAGCATTGACCTTTTCACCGCTCGTCGCCGCTTGTGCGGCACTAGCCCGAGCGGGCGATTCCGGACGCGCTTCCCGTATCGCGCCTTCCAGTCGATTGGCCAATTCGTCTGCACGATCGACCATGAACGCAAGATCATCTCGCAAAGCCTGCGCGCGCGTAACACTTTCTTGCAAGGATTGGGCAGTATCAGTCGCGCTTACCTTCAAGCGCGCGACGCTGGTTTCCGCCCGCGAGGTTGAATCCGTGAAACTCATCAAGAGGCGCTCAAACTCCGCCTTGTCTTCCTGAAGCGTCGACAGCCTGCGGTTCAATCGCACCGCATAGACAATCATCACGACAAGCAACGCCGCGCCGACGATTTCCAATACGAGTGTCAGTTGAGGAAAGAGCATACGTACCTCGACTACTGAACCTGAGGTCGATCGAGCTTCTGATCGATTCTGACAGCGATATTGTCGCCCTTACGGCCCACCTTGCCACGGAACATAGAGTTTTCGCCACATCTGAGGTCGACCGTCGTCTCCGGGGTCACCTGAAGGTCGAGACGCGAACCGACTTTCCAATTTAACACGTCGTGAAGCGAAACCGTGACTTCGTCCAGCACGGCGTCGAGTTCGACATCGGTAAACCAGAGTTCGGTCGCCAAGTGATTCTCCCAAATCGAATCTCGACCGAACTTCTCACCCATGAACATTTGCAGTAATAGTTCACGAACCGGCTCTAAGGTCGCGTATGGCAACAGAAGTTCCAGTAGGCCGCCGCGATCTTCCATATCGATGCGGAGGCGCGCAACGATGGCTGCGTTCGCCGGGCGCGCAATCGTCGCGAAACGCGGGTTGGTCTCAAGTCGGTCAAATCTAAAGTTGACGGAAGCTAGAGGATCGAAGGCTCCGCCCAAATCAGTCAACACTACATTGATCAACCGCTCGACGAGATTCCGCTCAATCGTCGTATAAGGGCGTCCCTCTATACGCATCGCGGCGGTTCCACGGCGACCACCCAGTAGTACATCCACAATCGAATAAATTAACGAGCTATCGACCATGATCAGGCCGAAGTTATCCCACTCCTCCACCTTGAAAACCGTCAGCATTGCGGGTAGTGGAATGGAATTAAGATAATCGCCGAAACGAATGGAAGTAATATTGTCCAGACTCACTTCGACGTTGTCCGAGGTGAAGTTACGCAAGGATGTCGACATCATGCGTACAAGACGGTCAAACACGACCTCCAGCATTGGCAGGCGTTCGTAGGAAACCATCCCGCTGTCGATGATCGCCTCGATGCCAGATCGTTCGGACTCAGTCTCATCACCTTCCTGGAAACCAAGCAGGCTATCGATTTCTGCCTGATCGAGAACGCGGGAGCTTTCGGAAAAACCGTCATCACCTCCGCCGTCTGCCATTGCAGCCCATTCGTCGGCAAGGTCGTCTCCGTCTTCGGAGTCCCCAAGCGCAGCGGCCCAATCATCAGCTAAATTTTCTTCTTCGTCGTCTATCATCATGGCGACACCCGATGGGCAGTTTCACCCATGTTAATTCTAAGGACTATTGTACCAACATTTCCTTGAAGAGAACATCTTTGACCTTTACCGGATTTGCCGCCGCGTTGGCGCGAACGAGCAATTCCTCCTTAACCCGGTAGAGCCCGTGAGACCCTTGCAGTTCTTCGATTCGCAATCCGCGAAGAAACACCTGAAATTTATCAATGATACGCGGCATTACAGCCTGAATCCTCGGCTCGTCCTCTTTCTTTTCGACTTCGAGGCTTATCCGCAATTTCAAGAAGCTGGTTTTACGGCCTGTCCGTCCCATGCTCACAAGCATTTCCTCAAGCTCGAGGAAATGGCCCAGCGAATCCGCTTGATTTTGCTCCACTTCCAGCTCTTCCGGCGAAGGGCCAAATAAAGAATCAAAAACTCCTAGAAAATAGGCGACCGCAACCCCGATAATCAGCAAAAGCACCGGAGCGCCAACAAACAAAAGCAGCTTTTTAAGTAAGCCACCTGATCCAGGTTCCTCGCCATCATCTAGATCGTCGTCGTCGTCGTCGAACTCATCCGCCATTATTACATCTCTACAATACTAAATTTCGGCCACGACTGCGTTTCATTTATATATTTACATAAGTAATACTTGTATTACAATAATAAATAATATCACAAAAAGCAAAAATATCGTCTTATCAATCGTATTTTAGGATGAGACGAAATTGCCGTCCAATGGGCACCATCTACCCGGCAATCGCCACACCGAATCTACACATTTTGACCTTTTACTCACATAACTATATGAAAATAAACAATTAAAATATTGGCACGCATCCTGCTCTCCTTGTTTCCCGGAGGAGTTTAAGATCAGAAGGATGAGGCCAGAATATGGAAAATACAACCTATATCGCGCTTTCGCGCCAGGTCGCTTTGCGAAGACACATGGACATCGTCGCAAACAACCTGGCGAATATGAACACACCGGCGTTCAAGTCGGAGAGCTTGATCTTCATCGAGCATTTGCAGAAAGAGAATCAGAAGGAAGACGCTGACAAATTGACCTTTGCGCGGGATATCGGTACCAAACGTGATACGACTGAAGGACCGCTGCTGAAGACGGATAACTCGCTGGATTTGGCGATTTCTGGAGACGGATATTTTGTAGTTGAGACACCGCTTGGCGAGCGCTACACGCGGCACGGTCGCTTTCAGTTTGACGCTGAGAACCGGCTAGTGACCGGCCAAGGAAATCCGTTGCTAGACAATGGCGGTAACGAGATCAACATCCCGACCAATAGTGGCCGAGTCGAGATCAACGCTGACGGAACGATTTCCGTTGGCGGTGGCGTTATCGCGCAAGTCGGCCTCGTAAGTTTCGAGGACGAACAGCAACTGCGGCGATCAGCAAACAACCTATATATCGCGCCTGACGGGGTAAACCCCCAAGAGGTTGAAAAGCCAAAGATCGTCCAGGGCATGCTTGAGCAATCGAACGTCAACGCGATCGAGCAGTTCACCCAGATGATTCAGATCCACCGCTCGAACAACAGCCTCGATCGGGGCATGAAGCAAGAGCACGAGCGAATCATGAAAATGATTAGCCGTCTCACCCGTCGTGCATCGGCGGCGTAAAGGAGAAAGTCAATGAGAGCGCTTAACATCGGTGCGACCGGGATGCTGGCCCAGCAGCTCAATGTCGAGGTCATCTCCCACAACATCGCGAATATGAACACGACCGCGTTTCAACGTAGAAGGGTCGAGTTCCAGGATTTGCTGTATCAAAACCAACGGCGTGTGGGTTCGGATTCATCCGACGCCGGTACGATCGTGCCGGCCGGTGTGCAAATCGGCCTCGGCGTGAAGACGGCGGCCGTTTATCGCATCGCCGAGCAAGGCAACCTGACACTGACAGAAAATACCCTTGACCTCGCGATCAACGGCGAAGGGTACTTCCAGATCGAATTGCCGGACGGCGAGACCGCTTATACACGCTCCGGCGCATTCCAGCTGAGCCAGAACGGCGAAATCGTCACAGTTGACGGTTTCACGGTTCAGCCCGGCTTGACGATCCCGGACGGCGCTATCGACGTTACGGTGAACTCGAGCGGAGAGGTTCTCGTTCAGCTGGACGGCCAGGTCGCCCCGCAGAACATTGGCCAGTTCGAACTCGCCAATTTCTCTAATGAAGCGGGCTTGCTGGCAGTCGGGGATAATCTCTACCTTGAAACGCCGGCGTCTGGCGGTACCACTACCGGAACCCCCGATTCCGCGGGCTTCGGCGGGTTGCAACAGGGCTTCCTCGAGACATCCAACGTCAATGTGGTCGAGGAGATTACCAATCTCATTACCGCCCAGCGCGCTTATGAAATGAACTCGAAGGTCATCGAGACTTCCGATCAGATGATGGCCACGATGTCGAACGTGAGGTAGTAGGTAATGAAACGCCTCTTTAACCTCAGGACCAGGCGTATATTGGGTACCGTCGCCCTATTGACGGCGGTGACCCTAACCGCCACGGACGGATTAGCGGCCACCCTGCACCACCATGCCGTTATCCGCGACGATGTCGTTCGATTGGGTGATATCTTCAAGGGCGCCGGAAAATATGCGGACCGCGTGGTCCTTCAGTCTCCGGCGCCCGGCAAGAAGTTGATCCTGAACATGCAATGGCTCTTCCGCGTCGCTCGGAATTACCGGGTCGACTGGAAACCGCTCACCAAGCTTGATCAGGTTGTCCTTGAGCGGTCGACAGTCAGCATCGCAACCGAGCAGATTCGAAACACGATCGATGGTGAGATTCGGCGGCAGCTGGGTCAGGACGGCAGGTTCGAAATCGAACTCGACAATCAGCTGTTGCATATGCAACTGCCTGGCGAAGAGATGCCGACCGTGCGCATTCAGCGACTGCAACTCGACCAGCAAACCCGCCGCTTTGCCGCCACTCTCGTCGGCGGTGCGGGACGGACGCGCGGATCGCGGTTAAATGCGACAGGTCGCTTCCACCGCATTATCGACATCCCGGTTCTAGTTCGTCGGATGCGCAGCGATGAGGTCATAGGCCAGTCCGATGTCAGGATGATCAGCGTCCGGGCAGACCGGGTCGACATGAACGCCTTGCAAGACACCGAAGATTTGATCGGCATGAGCCCCCTACGATCGCTTTCAGCCCAACGACCTATCAAGAAAAACGACATTCGTTCACCGATCCTCGTACCGAAAGGTTCGATCGTTATGATGGTGTTCCAGACGGACCGGATGGTTCTGACCGCACAGGGCCGGGCCCTCCAGAACGGCTCGAAAGGCGATGTCATCCGCATC
>DJKK01000275.1 GCA_002434595.1 Alphaproteobacteria bacterium UBA6544
CTGTTGCGGCGATTCCACACGTGGACCCCCGGTGTCTCGGATCTCACGCATTAATCCGCTTCCGCCGTTTTGGATCACCGGCGTTCCGACATGACTTCCAAGACCGATAAACAACCGTTTGACGTCATCGAGATCGTAACGATCGATGGGTATGCCGCGAAGCAGCTGTATGCCCGGGCCGAATTCCAGGTTTCCGCCAATTTCCTTCAGTCGTGCCGCGAGTTTAGACAGGGGAAAGTGTGCTGTGTTAGTCTCCTGCCAGGGCCTCCCTGATTGCTTAGCAGTGCTCAGCGCTTCATCCAGTTCCGAAATGTCCGCGGCCGACAGGTTCCACACCCAATCGTGCGACGATGCAAGATCGTCGCCTTTCCAAGCGGAAGCGTCGCTTATCGGGTTTCGCATTGGTGTGGCTTTCTGGATTTGTCTCGCTGTCATCCCCTTAATATAACCTATCACGCGCAAATGCGGGAACGAGTGGAACAGCCAACATGGACGATCAGATCGAAGAGGTCCTCGCCTTCTGTTTTGAATGCGTCGTGGAGAATGAAATGCGCGAGTCGTGGTGTGTGCAGGATGACGCCTTCGACGCCGAAATTCTACGGCGGTTCGGGGAAGTCCATCGCCGTGCGTCGACTGGTGAGTTGGATGCCTGGACAGAGACTCCGAAGAGTTTACTTGCTCTGGTCATCGTGCTGGACCAATTTTCACACAATTTGATGTACTGCAGCGCCGCCGCGTTTGCCAACGATCGAAAAACGCTCGCCACTGCGGAACTAGCGATAGAAAAGGATTGGGACCGGAAATTCCGCGTACCGGATCGCGTGTACTTCTATTTGCCGCACGAGCACAGCGAAGATCTCGACGTCCAGCGTGGGTGTTTAGGCTTGTTTTCCAAGACCAAGATGGGAACGGAATACGCGGAGGCGCATATGAAGCATATCAAGCGTTTCGGACATTTTCCGCATCGACATGCTGTCCTTGGCCGCGCGAACACGCCGGAGGAGGACGAATACCTCGCCCAACCGCGCGAAGGCTTCGAGGCAGGCTAGCACAACCACGATGGCGGGAACCGATAAGACCCAAGCATCCGTAACGGGCGGGCCGGCGGTAATTCTTATTGAACCGCAGCTCGGTGAGAATATCGGATTTGCGGCGCGTGCCATGATGAATGGCGGCTTGTCCGATTTGCGTATTGTAAAGCCGCGCGACGGGTGGCCCAACCCCAAAGCGTTAGCGGCGGCCTCCGGTGCGGGTTTGGTCATTGAGACGGCGCGCATTTTCGAAAGTACGGCAGAGGCGGTCGGCGACCTACAGCGCGTTTTTGCGATGACTGCCCGCCCCCGCGAGATGATCAAGCCGGTAGCAACGCCGCGCGATGCGGCTTCAGAGCTGCGCCATCTGATCGATGAGGGCCATAGGGCCGGTGTTCTCTTCGGCCCTGAACGCAAGGGCCTCGACAATGACGATGTGGCGCTGGCGGATACGGTTGTCCAAGCGCCGCTGAACCCCGCGCACAGTTCGATGAATCTCGGACATGCCGTGATGGTGATGTCCTACGAATGGTTTCAGGTGGGTGACGATACTCGGGGTCGTTTCCTCAACGAGGGTCGTACTGGAATTGCAACCAAGGAAGAGCTGTTGATCTTCTTTGAGCGGCTGGAGACGGAGCTGGATGCCTGTGGATTTTTCCACGTGGAGGAGAAACGCCCGATCATGGTGCGTAACATCCGCAACATCTTCCAGCGTGCGGAGCTGACCGAGCGGGAAGTCCGCACCTTGCATGGTATTGTTTCTGGTCTCACGCGTCGAAAGCTGGGAGTGGATGAAGGCGAATAGGGGGTTTGACAAGGACCCTGCTATCCCTATACTCCCCGCCGCTTCCGGGAATGAGGGCCATAGCGCCACGCCCCCTGTCGTTTGCGGCAGGACGGACTACCGGAATAAAAAAAACTCCGGGTAAACCAGGGAAATTTAGCAATGTCGAAGCGACTGAAGTCGAAGTACAAGATCAATCGCCGTCTCCGCTGTAATCTGTGGGGACGGCCGAAAAGCCCCTACAATCGCCGCGAGTACGGTCCGGGTCAGCACGGTCAGCGCCGTCGCAAGCCGTCTGATTACAGCATTCAGCTGCAAGCGAAGCAAAAGCTGAAGGGCTACTACGGCAATATTGGTGAGAAAAAATTTCACCAATATTACGAAGATGCGGAACGTCGTAAGGGCGATACCAGTGAGAACCTCATCGGGCTCCTTGAGCGCCGGCTCGACGCGGTGGTGTATCGCGCGAAGTTTGTTCCCACAGTCTTTGCTGCCCGTCAGTTCATTAATCATGGACACGTCCGAGTTAATGGAAAACGAGTGAACATTCCCTCGTATCAGATGAATGAGGGGGATGTGGTGGAAGTGCGCGACAAGAGCAAGGCGATGGCCCTCGTTTTAGAAGCAATGGCTTCACCTGAACGCGAAGTGCCGGAATACATAGCCGTCGAAGAGCGCAAGATGGCCGCGACATTCGTTCGTACGCCGAAACTTGAAGACGTGCCCTACCCTGTACAGATGGAACCTAACCTCGTGATTGAGTACTACTCGCGATAACGGTTCGGAAGACACACGTATTGTTGCGGGGCGCCTCATTCGAGGCGCCCTTTTTCGTTTGTTTATGGAACGTTAATGGTTTCGGTTTAGTTTCTCCACGAGCTCCTCTTCAAAGGCGTTTTGGTAGCCTTTGGTCTCGGCGGGAGCCAAATTTTGTACACGAGCGGAACGCCGGGCCGGAAACATACTCGATTACAGTTACTTAAGAATGTTTCAATAGACTGTGACGACAAAGCATACGAGGGAACTTTGATCGATATTTCAGTTGTTGGGGCGGCTATCGAAATTTTAGCACCCCTCGACCAAACGCGCATCGTGTCCTTGGATATAATCGACCTCGACGCGTATGAAGCGTAAATTCTGCGCCAGATAAATGATGAATACATCGCTGTGCAGTTTTCTCCATCCGAAGAACATTCCATAAAACTCGCTTCGAAGCTGTTTGGAACCTGCTACGGTGCATCGGAAGACGAGAAGGATAATCCGAGCGACCTCGAGAAATTCGACCTCACACCTTGATCCGCGACCTTACGAATGTTTGCACAACACGCACACGTTTGGCGAGGGGCCTTGAGCCATATCCTTTGGCCGGCGATTGTCGCTGGCGATAGCAAGCGCGAGGTTTTCGACAGTGGCTGTATCCGATATCGACCTGCTGCGATTTAAGCGTGATATGGATCAAGCGATCGCGGTAGCGAACCGTGCAATAATTCACCCGTTGATTCCGGAAGTAAACAGGGATTCTGTCCTACTTCTTGCGCTTTCCGTCGCGCGGCTAAGGGCCGTTACCTTCAATCCGCGCTCGATATAGAGGCCAGGTATAATGGTGATGCGCTGGATCAGAGCGAAATCGACCAGTTGCGCCATCATCGGGAAATTTACGAAGAAGCGCGTCTTGCGTTTGAAGCCCTAATGCACGATATCGAACGCGGTTATGTCGACTTTTCCGAATAGACCCGGTTCACAGCTACTCGCCGCGCAGGAGCTTCGGATTCGGCTCATCGCGGGTTGAGAATGCGATCTCGACATGGTTGCCGTCAGGATCGTGTGCGTGGACTTGCCGAATTTTTCCGCCAGGCACGATCCTGGTTTCGTAATCCGTTCCGAATTTCTGCAACTTTTTCAGAGTACCGTTGATGTCATTCGCCTTGAAGGCAAAATGTTCGAGTCGTACGTTTTTGGCTTGCGGCTGTTTCTTCACCTCGACGAGATGAACTACAGCGCGATTGCCGCAATACAGCCATGCGCCGCCGAATTTGAAGGCAGGGCGCTTTCCGTTCGTCATGCCGAGAACTTTGGCATAAAATTCGGTCATCTTCTTAAGGTTTTCTGTGCGGATATTTATGTGGTCAAGCGAACTGACGGGCATGGAATGGTCCTCCTATGCCTAGTTATCTGGCTTATCTGCAGTGATGCGGCAAGCGCCGATCAATGCCGGCGTCGCTGTCGGGCGTATGTTATCAATCAATGATTGACAACCCGCGCCTTCGCCGCGGCCCGCCATTCTGATTGGAGCAAGGTGAATACGAGATGATCCTCGACGGCAGATCTGGAGATCAATTCGAGGTTACCACAGCGTCGAACATCGCATTTGCGTTCGGCCGGTCAGAAGCCTCCATGGTTTCCGCCGCGGCTAAAAGCGCCTTGTGCAGTTTGGATTCGTACACCAGCATTCCCCTAAATCACTAGGATACCCAAATCCCTCTTCCTAAAAAATTAATAAATCGTCTTCATACCGGCTGTGACGGCGTGCAGTTGGTATTCGGTTTTCAAATGCGGAGTGTTAGCTTCTATTGATTGTCTTATATACACCGCTTGCGCGTGCCGGGTGGCGTTCTCCACAAGAGACGTAGCAGTTGGCGATAGCAAGGCCGTAGCCAGCCCCATGAAAATCGGCAGCAGTTTCTATACAGTCGCCCAGCCGTGCCACACCTAAGTGGTCGTCCGTCAGGCTTGTCGTCACCAGTGGGATCGGTGGCGTCTCACTCCAACGTGACGTCTTGCCGAGCACGACGTACGCCAGCGTCGCGAAAAAGCTGCCGTTGGCCAAGTTCTTGTTGTTCGAGTGATGTTCGAGAACCCGCAGGCCCATCACAGGGCCAGACGCCCCTGTTTTAGATACAGAGGGCTAAGGCGATCAAGTAATGGGCTCATTTCCGAACAAGGCACGAACCTGATCGGAATTTCCGCGTCATTACTCATGAACCAATTCTCCG
>DJKK01000119.1:0-5335 GCA_002434595.1 Alphaproteobacteria bacterium UBA6544
GCCCTTTCAATCACAGTTGCACGCCGTGCTCCGCGGATTACATGCCGAATCCTTACGCGGAACTCGAGCGTCTTCGGAAAGACACACCGGTGTTCCACTCAGAGAAGCTCGGCTACCTCATATTGACGCGAATGGAGGATGTCTCCGAGGTCTTTCGAAATCCGGACACCTTATCGGCAGAAAACGTCCAGTATCCAGTACTGCCGATCTGCGACGCAGCCGAAATTCTGTCAGCGGGCGATTACAACCCAATTGCAGTCATGTTCAACCGGGCGCGACCGGACCAAACCCGCATCCGCAAATACACCCTGGCCGGATTTTCCCGCCGCCGGATGCATTTGCTCGAACCTTTCATCCGCGAACGTTGCAACATCATGGTAGACGCCATGCTGACCACCGGCAGTCCGGCAGAATTCCTTGCCTCCCTCGGTCATCTGTTGCCCGACCAGTCTCTCGAATTCTTCCCGAACTTCTCTTTCCGGGGCCCGCAGGAGTTGTGGCTTAAATGTTAAATTCCAATGCTTTGGACGGCGAACCCGAAGACGACAAAGTCAGCAAATTGAATGAGGCGCTGGAAAAACCACCCTACCTCCTGCTGCAGCCATGCCGTAGTCGAATTCTGACGGGACTTGGTATGCTCGGCGCGGTCATGATCTTGATCTATCTCCTGTCTGGGTAGATATAGAGGATGCCCGCTAGAGCCTCTGCGTTGACGCCTCCCGGCCAATGCGCGGTAATTGCATTCAAACGGGAATAAACTATGCCGATCATCATTCCGGATAATCTGCCCGCGCGGCGGACACTTGAGCAAGAAGGCGTCGTTGTCATCTCGGAGCCCGAGGCGATTCGCCAGGATATTCGTCCAATGCGGGTAGCATTGCTCAATCTGATGCCGGAAAAGATCAAAACGGAGACCCAATTAACGCGTCTTATCGGGGCGACACCACTGCAGGTCGAAATGACCCTAGTGACGACGTCGAGCTATACGCCGAGAAACACGTCAGCCGACCACCTTCTCGCGTTCTACCGGTCCTGGGAATCAGTTCGCCACCGAAATTTCGACGGCCTCATCATCACTGGCGCACCGGTCGAGACAATGCCCTTCGAGCAGGTCCAATATTGGCAGGAACTGACCCAAATCCTCGATTGGTCGCAGACCCATGTCCAGGAGACTCTGAACCTTTGCTGGGGCGCGCAAGCTTCGCTCTATCACTTCCACAAGGTCCCAAAGCACGATCTTCCACAGAAGATGTTCGGCGTTTTCCCGCATCAAATCGTCACACACAACACGACTTTCTTGCGGGGCTTTAATGATGTGTTCCCGGTCCCCGTCAGCCGCCATTCGGAGACACGCCAGGAAGACATCGACAAGGTATCTGACTTGTATGTGCTGGCAACCTCCCAGGAGGCTGGCCTTTGCATAGTCCGCGACCCTGTGCACCGGCAGCTGGATATGCTCAACCACCTCGAGTATGAGCACGACACGCTGGCGGCTGAATATCAACGCGATGTTGCTACCGGCGCGGAAATCCGGTTGCCAGCACATTACTTCCCGAACGACGACCCAAACCAAAAGCCTGTAAACTTTTGGCAGCCCTTAGCTCATCTATTGTTTGCGAACTGGATTAACTATCTATACCAGACATCGCCCTTTGAAGTTGCACAAATTCCCAATATCGAGAATTAGAAGCTAGCTGGCCCAATCCAAATTGGGGCGAGTCGTACTCCAGTCGGTTGCTTGTTCATAGGCATAGCCGGCTCGAAGAACTGTCGCTTCCTGGAACGGTTTTCCGTTCAACAAGAGACCAATCGGCAACCCATTTGAAGTAAAGCCACAGGGTAGCGTCAGGCCACATAAACCGAGGCGATTGCCGATATTAGTGTTGGCCATGTATCGGCCTGCATATGCAAGATAGGTATCGAAGGATACATCGACCGTCGAAACCGGCAATGCTGGGATACGTGTCGCCGGTGACAACACGACATCAACATCCCGCAATGTCTCCATCTGTGACTCACGCAATGCCTTCAGAACGTTCATTTGCTTCACGTAGTCTGTCGCCAAAAAATCCCGTTCGCTAAGCATCCGAGGACCGACCACCGGGTCCATCTCAGCAACCTGATTTTCCAAGCGGTCCTCATGGATCACCGCCGCCTCGACGCCGTTGATCACAATAGCCATGGCGGAAACTTCCGCAGCCTCGGGATAGGCGACGTTTTCAACCGTGGCGCCTAGATCTCGGAGCACCTCGGCGGCCGCGCGGACCGCCTTGTCGACCTCCGCATCGACCTCATCGAAATATGCGTGCTGAGGAATACCGATGCGTAATCCTTTCGCACCCGCTTTCAAATTACGCAGTACGTCGTCCGGCCGCACACCCATGGTAGCATCATCACGGGGGTCCTCGCCCTGAAGGATTTGGTGCACAAGAGCGGCATCCTCGACACTGCGTGTGAGAGGCCCTACCGAGTCGAATGTCCAACTTAGGGGAAAAATTCCAAAACGGCTAACGCGTCCCACAGTCGACTTAAGACCAACCGTACCGGACAATCCAGCGGGCACACGCACAGATCCCCCTGTATCCGAACCAAGTCCCATCGGGGCCATGCCGCTCGCGACCGCCACGGCCGTCCCGGCACTGGAGCCGCCCGGTACGTGATGTGTTTCCGCCCATGGATTGTGCGGCGTGCCCTGGATGTTATTGATCCCGACAATTCCTTTGGCGAATTCGACAGTGATCGTCTTACCAAGAACGACCATACCAGCAGCCGCGAGACGTTTGGTCACTTCGCTCTCTTCGGTTTTCGGGGTCATTTCGACAGTCCGCGACCCCGCCGTCGTTGGCAGGCCCACGATGTCATACAAGTCCTTCACCGCATACGGAATGCCATGGAGTGGGCCAAGATCGTGGCCGCTCTTCAGCAGCGCCTCCGCCGCTTCCGCCTCTGCCATCGCCCGGTCGGCCGTCACCAAATTAAAGGCGGTCAACGGCCCGTTCAGTTTTTCGACCCGTGCCAGCAGGTATTCGGTCAATGACGTTGGCGTGGTTTCACCCGCACGCAGCATCGCGGCGAGTTCGGTAATGGTACGGTAGTGAAGCGGCGTGTCGCTCATGCGACCCTCCCCTGCAGTGACAAAGTTTGACGGCTGGAAAGCGCCGTCCGGCGAGCGATCTTGATTATCTCGACATCCAATTACAAGGAATTGCGCGATGGAGTTCGGTGTCGCCATCTTCTTTACCGATTATTCAATCAAGCCCACCGCGCTCGCATGTGCGCTTGAGGAACGAGGATTCGAATCGCTTTGGTGCCCGGAGCATTCGCACATTCCGGTCTCGCGTCTTTCCGAATGGCCGCAGCAGAGCGAGCTTCCGCAAAAATACTACGATGTCATGGATCCGTTCGTGACCCTGTCGCAAGCGGCGGCCGTGACCGAAAACCTGAAGGTGGCCACGGGGATCTGCCTCGTGCCTCAGCGCGACCCGATCCAGACCGCCAAGGAGGTGGCCTCGCTTGATTCGCTATCCGGCGGACGCTTCCTGATGGGTGTAGGGTCCGGCTGGAATCGTGATGAACTCGCGCACCATGGTACGGAGTTCAAGTCACGGCACGACGTCCTCCGTGAGCGGATCGAGGCGATGCGCGTTATCTGGTCGAACGAGATCGCGGAGTATCACGGGGAGCACGTCAACTTTGACGCGATGAAGACTTGGCCGAAGCCAATCCAACAGCCGGGACCGCCAATTTATATCGGCGGAGAGTTTCCCTATGGTGCGCGGCGAACGTTGTCCTTTGGCGACGGATGGCTGCCGCACGCGAAACGTCCAAAATACGATCTGCTCGATATCCTGCCGCAGTTCCGCCAGATGGAAGCCGAGCACGATCGCGATCCGGGCACGACACCCATTTCCGTCTTCGGGCCGGACCCGCTTGCCGATGCCGTTGTGCGTTACGAGGACGCCGGCGTTGAACGGCTGATTTTCAACCTGGCACCCGATGAATCGGATAAGGTCATGCCGATCCTCGACGACTGGGCCAAACTGATCAACTGAGGGGAGATATCGATGCCGGTTTCATTTGAACGCAGACATTCGTCATTCTTCGCCGAAGTGGCGGGCGTTGATCTCCAGAAACCGTTGTCGGACGAAGACTGGCAAGCGATCTATGATGGCTTCAAAAAGCACGCCATCCTGCTGTTCCGTAATCAGCCTTTGAGCGATGAGCAGCATGTCACCTTCAGTGAACGTTTCGGGCCGGTTATTACCGCGACGAACTACCACTGGCGGACGGAAAAACGCCGCGTCCACCATCAGATGGCAGACATCTCGAACATCGACGATGACGGCAGCATCCTGCCAGCAGATGACGAACGGCGGATGCACACGCTCGCCAACCGGCTTTGGCATACCGACAACACGTTCAAGTATGTCCCGTCGCGCTGTTCGTTGCTGCTGGCGCGAGAGGTCCCGGGAGACAGCGGCGACACCGAGTTTGCCGACATGCGCGCCGCCTACGATGCCCTGGCCCAGGAAAAGAAGGACGAGATCGAGGAGCTCGTTGCGGAGCACAGCATCGTCCACTCCCGCAAAACAATGGGATATGAGGATTTCACAGAGGGCGCCAAGAATGAACTCCCACCGGTGCCCCAGGTCTTGGTGCGACATAACATCGAAACCGGCCAAAAGGCCCTTTATATCGCCTCACACGCGTCGCACGTCGTTGGATGGCCGCAAGAAAAAGGCCGCGCACTTCTCGACGAATTGTTGGCCCATGCGACGCAACCGCAGTTCGTCTACCGCCACCGTTGGCGCGCCGGAGACCTCATCCTGTGGGACAATCGCTGCACGATGCATCGGGCGACCGAGTACGACGATCTGAACGCACGCCGGGACCTACAGCGGACGACCGTCTCCGACGAAATCAATTCAGTCGAACGGCGCGATGCGGAGCGGAGAAACGCCGCTTGAACCCGCATCTCTGCACACCATTCTTGCTCCCGTCATGATTACACTTGGGATCGATGTCGGCGGGACCTTTACCGATCTGGTGATGCGGGATTCGCGCACCGGTGAATTGCGGTCTCTCAAGACACCGACGACACCACCCACTTACGCAGACGGGGTGATGAACGCGATAGGTCGCACGGGAGCGGCACCCGATGCGATCGCCGACATCGCGCACGGCATGACGGTGGCGACGAACACTGCCCTCGAGATGAACGGCGCGAAGCTCGGCGTGATCACGACGCGCGGGTTTCGCGACGTGCTTGTTGTCGGACGCGGCAACCGGACGACGCTCTATGACATTAAGGCCGTGGGACCGCCGCCACTGGTGC
>DJKK01000119.1:5615-5863 GCA_002434595.1 Alphaproteobacteria bacterium UBA6544
ATTAAGGCCGTGAGACCGCCGCCACTGGTGCCTCGTGCCCGCATCCTTGAGGTCGATGAACGCATGACGGCGAGTGGCGAGGTTCACAAACCACTCGATGCTGCCCAAGTTGCCATGGCGGCAAAACGGCTGTCCGAGATGGCCGTCGAGGCCGTCGCGGTTTGCTTCCTGCACTCATACGCCAATCCGGAACACGAGCGCCGAGCGGCAAAAATCGTCAACGAGGCGATACCGGGCGTCCCGGTTTC
>DJKK01000119.1:6200-6401 GCA_002434595.1 Alphaproteobacteria bacterium UBA6544
GGATATTTTACCGGAGTACCGGGAATTCGAGCGTTTTTCAACGACTGCACTCAATGCTTATGTCGGACCGAAGGTCTCGCAGTATCTCGACCGGTTGGCGAATAGCCTGACCGATGAAAATATCAACGCTCCGCTTCGCATCATGGGCTCAAATGGCGGCACGTGGAGTGCAGCCGCAATGGCGGCTGAGCCGGTTAACGC
>DJKK01000117.1:0-1178 GCA_002434595.1 Alphaproteobacteria bacterium UBA6544
TTGATGATCGAATAGAATTTCAGGGAATTGATTCGATCACACAGGCGCAGTTTCTGGTGTCGGGCTCGATAAATCAGTATGCGCTTTGCTTTGATAATTGCAGAAATTCATGGTTTTTTATATTAATATTAGGAAATATTTCTTGATTATAATTAGTAAATATAACTTTTACTCAGGCCTTTGATAACGTCGAGGTAGTACCAAAGGTAGGCACAGTGTTTGAATTATTAACTGAGCATCTACAACGAGTTGATCAAACTGACGATGCAATTTTTTACAGGGTACCGAGGCTTGTTAAACACATAGACCATCCTGCCTGCAATGCTTTAACCGATTACTTTCGTGTAAATTTGCGGCCGCAGAGCGATATTTTGGATCTTATGTCGAGCTATGCGTCACACCTACCTGAAGAACTCAGCTTTAATAATGTTATCGGTCTTGGCATGAACGAGGCCGAATTAAGCAAAAACACGCAGCTGAATGACTTTGTGATACAAGATCTTGGGAAAAACTATATTTTACCTTTTGATGATAATTCATTCGATGCATGTGTGATAACGGTTTCTGTACAATACCTGATACAGCCTATCCACGTTTTCCAAGAAATTGCGCGGGTACTTCGTCCTGATTGTCCGTGTATAGTATCCTTTTCAAATAGGTGTTTTCCAACCAAGGCAGTCGCCATATGGCAGCAGCTCTCCGATGTTGGGCATACTCAACTCGTTGGTCACTACTTTGCCACGTCAGGTGCATACGAACCCTGTAGAATCGACGATATTTCTCCCAATGGTAGTTCCACAGACCCATTATTTGTCGTTCGTTCAAATACAACGAAAATTGAATAGAAGCCCGGAACGCAACATTATCATGAAATTGTATTCGTTAACTAACTTCTGTAAGCGCTTACGCTATACTGAATAGTTTTGCAGCGGAATGTATTTCAAAGGGGCTTGGAACTTGGCTAAAAATTTATTTAAGCAAATAAGCCACCAAATAGTGTGCTCTAAATGTGAAGAAGAATTTCTCGCCGGGACAACAGACAGTCGAACTTTGCAAGATTACACTAAGTTAGACGTTGGTTTTACAGAAAGTGGCCTTCAAGTGTGGTGCCAAAGGCATGATACCAACGTTGTGCACATCGACTTTGAAGGGCGGAAATTGAAAGCAGACTTTCGATG
>DJKK01000117.1:1590-10077 GCA_002434595.1 Alphaproteobacteria bacterium UBA6544
TGGGATCCAGTACACGAAATCCCAATTTACAGGACGTGTAAGAAGCACCGGGCAGGAAAAAGGAGGTTGGGGACCTGCCCGGCGCATTGATCTGCCGTGAACCTCCGCGGAGAGGTTAAAACCGACAGACTACACGTTCTACGGCCCCGAAACGATCCTAGATTGCGGCAGTTTGACACGTCTGTTAATGAATTGACGCGTTATCCTTATCTGCAAAAAAGCAGATTACATCTATCAGAACTTTAATGAATGCGCCATCTACAACGGCGTAGATTCACACCTTCTGCGCGCAAGCACATTACGAACAGATCCCGCGTGACATCTATTCTGCCTATCAGCGCGGTGACCGCTTCCAGGCCGTCGTGTTGTCGGCGCAGCGTGCGTTGTTCAGTGAGAAATTACACGGAGATCAAGAAAACGTTGGAGCGGATCAATCTATTTGACACCGCTCCAACAAGCCAAAACCGCAATCTTAGTCCATAACAAGAACACAGCAAAAGAGTATTCCGACAAGCGTAATGGCGACGAGTTAAGAAATACATGGGTCAGGGCGCGATGCAAGCGGCATACAAACCGTGGCTATCGTCCCCCACCTGTGGCTGAGTTTTCTTGATGATTGCCTTGGGAAAGGCCTTATGTCCCGGTCTTCTTGTCTTTCGTTTCGCTATCTGTCGTGTGCGTGTGATTGCCTCCCATGCAACCACCGGCGACTGCTGGGGCGGTTGAAAGAGAGAATGTGACGAGTCCTAACAACAATACAAACGTCTTCATTGGCCATCTCCTTATTTCAGACTGAATACGGACGAAACTGCGCGTCAGATTACCGGGCTCGCCAGGCTGAAATTCATGCACTTGCTTGATGATGAGCTGACGACTTCGGGTGTTATAATGCCGGTGACAAGGATCGACGGAAACGCCGCGACGGCGGCATGCCGGGGCCGGTGACCCAGTGGTTGACGGCTCTCTATTGGGAGAAGCAAGGCGACCCAGATTGGTCGACCGCGATCAACTGATCGAGCGTCACGTGCGGTCAAGCGCTTCCTCGCGACGTCCCAGAATAAGATCAGCGCCCTTTTCCGCAATTGCGATCGTCGACGCGAATGTATTCGCCGACGGCAGCATGGGCATAATCGAAGCGTCGACGACCCGCAGACTTTCCACACCGTGAATCCTCAATTCGTCATCGACTACGGTGCCTCGGCTGGTCGCCGGGCCCATGCGGCAGGTACCTACCAGGTGATATCCGGTGTTGCCGCGCCGGCGCGCAAAATCTAGCAATTCGTCATCGCTGTGCACTTCGGCGCCAGGCAACGTTTCACGTTCGAAATAGAGGGCTAGTTCGGCGCTGTTGAACAAGGCCCGCACCAGCCGCAGTCCGGCGAGGGTGATCCTTTGGTCTGCCTCGGCAGCCAGATAGTTTGGCTGTACGATGGGATGGTCGGCGGGATCGCGAGAGACCGCACGCACAAAGCCCGAACTTTCCGGGCGGGGTTGAGCAGCACCGCAGGTCATGCCCGGATGGTCGTCGAGAACGTAGACCTTGCCTTCCATGTAACTGCCGGGCGTGAACAGGATGCGCAGGTCGGCATCGTGTAGGTCGGAGTGGGATTTGCCATGGACGAAGCCGATGGTCGGGCACAATGCCAGCACGCTTGGCATGCCCAATACCCATTTAGCGACTTCGAGCGGAAGGCGCGGCCAGCGTCCGGCTTCGTTAATCGTCACCACGTTGCGCGCCCGCGCGGTCATACGTACCGAATAGTGGTCGCGCAGGTTCTCGCCAACGCCCGACAGAGCAACGCGGACGGGCACCCCGAGTTGCTTGAGCAGATCTCCGGGACCAATTCCTGAGAGCTGCAATATTTTGGGTGAATTGATTGCACCCGCACTGATAATGATTTCGCGCTGCGCTCTTACCGTCTGCTCGTGGCCGTTACCGTCGCGGTAGCGCACGCCGGTGGCCTTCCGGCCTTCCAGGACGATTTCTACGACCTGAGCCCGGGTACGCAGCGATGTCGAGCGGCGGCGGAGTGCCGGGCGCAGGAAGGCCTTCGCGGCGCTCACCCGCTTGCCGTCGTGAATGTAACGCTGAAAGTATCCGGTGCCGAACTGTACGCCGGCGTTGTAGTCCGGAATACGTGGTATCCCCATCCCCTCGGCAGCGGCAATGAAGGCTTCGGCGAGAGGATTGAGCCAGTCGATATCGGTGATCGGAAGCTCGCCTCGGCGCCCGCGAAAGCGGTCGTCGCCAGGGCCGAAGCGTCGCTCGGAGCGCATGAAGTAGGGCATAAGGTCCTCGAACCCCCAGCCACGGTTGCCCATTTGCGCCCAGGTATCGAAGTCGGCAGCCTGGCCGCGGTTATAGACCATGCCGTTAATTGAACTCGATCCGCCGACAACTTTGCCTTGGGGAATGGAGACGCTGCGGCCATCTAGCGCTGCCGAGGGCTCGGTGACGAAAGGCCAGACGAACCGGTCGCCGTAGAGGGTTTTGACGAAGCCGGCCGGAATGGAAATAAGCGGATGCCGGTCTTGCCCGCCTGCCTCGAGAATACACACGCTTGCCGCGTCCGCGTCGCTGAGCCGGTTTGCGAGCACGCATCCTGCGGCACCCGCGCCGACGATCACATAATCGAATGTGTCCACATGCGTCCCTTTACAATAGCTTGACTGGACCCCACGAAGTGACCCAGTAGGTTAGTTAGTGCATGGTTCTTTTATGGTCCAACGGCACGATGCTCTCCGGTGCTGGTGGTCGGTATCCAAGCGCGCTGTGGGGCCTGAACGTGTTGTAGTGTTTGCGCCATTCCTCGATGACAGTTTGAGCTTTCTTCAGACTGTAAAAGATTTCACCGTTTAGAACTTCGTCGCGGAACTTGGCATTGAAGCTCTCACAGTATCCGTTCTCCCATGGTGAAGCATCACGATAGCAGCGACACTGCTATTACCGCCAGGATGTCTGACGGCCGCTTTTAACGTGGTCGGGGCAGGGGCCTCGGCTGTCCTGCGCCGACTTTGATTATAGGGGCGCCGAGAAGGGCGAGCCCGTCATCGTAACCTCACCAAACGAAGCCTATTCGAAAGAGCTACAGGCTGCCGCAGCCGCGGAGATGAAATCGTTAACTGTCCATGTCCACGGGACACGGTGATCGTTGCGCATTATTCAGCCGTAAAACACATGGTGATTGATCACGGAGATCTGCGTCAGCGGATCAAAGCTGAGCGTGAAAAAGATTGACGATTACGATTGGGCTGAGGACGCGATCGCGTCCTATGCGGTAGTGATCAAGACGCTCCGGGAGCGCTATCTCGAGGAACGTCTGCCAAGTGAAAGCGCGAAGGAATGGCTCGAAAGAACGGGCCAATAGAGGTCTTTAACTTTCCTATGCAACTCCATGCTTTCGGGTGCCGAAGAATTTCTACAAAAATTTAAATAAGTCATTTATTTATTTTAGTTAACAAAGTCCCGTATGGGTGACTGAGCAGGGAATTTCCTCCATCAAGTTACAAATACTGTGGCAACAGACCCCATCCGGCCTCGTCGAGGAATCCTTGTTCGCGGGAAGTGAGAGCGTTTTGGTCCGGAAGTTTTGCGATAATTCTTTGAGCGGTGGCCGGCCCACAGCCTTTGATACTGACTAGCTCTTCATACAGCTCATCGGAGCTATTCGGCCAATTTTTGACCATTTCTTGATAGATCATGTCGTCTACCACCGCCCATGAAGCTGCGACCTTCGCTTCCTGTCGAGAGGGCAGAGTATCGTCTGCTTTGTTGGCACAGACATAGAGATGGCAGCTGACAAATATGAGTGGGAGACCAATGCCGATACCTGCGGCAACGAAACCAACTCGAAAGGCGGATGCGAGGTTTCCGAACTCACGCAAACTGATGTCGCCACTAAGTCTGCCCTCGATAGAGCCAAACGTCGAAAGAAGCCACTCAAAGAAGCCGAGACCTCCCAACAAGGCGTGCGAAAATAGAAACCCAACTGCAAAAGAGAACCCGGCAATGAGAAACACCGGTAGCAGCTCACCGAACTGTTTAGATGCAAATGAATAGTCAATCATAGGCTATTTGAACTTTTCTATATCCTTGCATAGGAGCTTAACGCCCCCCTAACCATGATCAAGTCACGCCTCGGCGCCACCGGCGACATCGAGATGGTCCTCGATGCAGCCGAACAAATGAATGCCGAGAGTGACTGGAGCCTTACGTGGTTGCGTGACATCGTCCGCAACTACCTGACCTGGCTGGTCGAGAACGAAACGTCGGACAAAGACTGTGCCAAGTTCAACAAGCAAATGAGCGTCCCGGGATAGGTCGACGATTACGAGATTACTCCACCAGAAGGCATCGCCCCAGACGCGTTTGCGATCTAGGAGTATCAGGCGCCGATCAAGGCGTCGTCAATATGCCGTGTAGCATGCCACGGGATCGTATCCGATCAGCCATTGCGGGAGCATGTGTTGAGATAGGGGGGCGTGAAACGGGTCACGGTACACGAGGCGGGCTTATCGCGGGCCTCGACATCTTGGCACGTGCATGGCTTTGATGATCGAATAGAATTTCAGAAGTTTAATTCGACGGAGTGTCAAAACTTCTGAGTATCGACTTTGGCGAGGTGGAAATATGAAGCAAATAGTGATTTTCTTGGTGGCCTTAGCGATTTTGACAGGCACGGTCTTCTCGCCAAATGAAGCAAGAGCGGCGACGGCACTCTTGCGCTGTAAACTTCAGACTGACCCAAATCCATTCGACCCACGATATTTCGGGCTTGGGATAACAAAGGGATGGTTTGACCATAAATACGCCTATCAAGGGTATAAGAAAAAAAAGGGCCCAGTTAAGGACCATGGCCATAAACTAGAACTTTTAGGATTAAAGTTTGTGGACGGCAGGGTCTTTATCGAGAAACTGCCAGAGGACAAGGTCCTGCGCAGGGGCCGAATGCAATACTATTTTAAGGGTCACCCACAATTTATTTGTGAGAGTTTCAGCGAGCGCATCCCATAAGCTCAATATAAGGATCAAAGTGCGAAGGAATGGCTCGAAAGAACGGTCTGACATTAAATTAAATTATCACTTCGAAACCTTCAAACTCAGGGTGTTCTAAATACACATCGTTGTGTTGACCGGCTCCTTTGTGCGCCTGCCGAAAGGCTTCGGATTTTGTCCAATTTAAAAAATCGTTCTCAGATTTCCAAACACTGTGTGACGCGTAAAGTGTGTATGTTTCGTGTTTTTTTCCTTTTACTAAATGAAATTCCTTAAAGCCGGGCACACGATCCAAATGTGAATCGCGCTCTTTCCAAATTTTTTCGAATTCATTTTCTTTTCCGGGACAAATTTTAAACCGATTCATTGCTATGTACATTCCAGTACACTCCAGTTGATTACGGTACGCACCTTAATCGAAATTATCGTACAAGGTTAGGAAGTTCTTCGTGCAACCCCATGCGTTATCATTCCAGTTAAAAATTTCTAACCTTTCCGTAAACCGTTGACGTTATCGAAATATTACATCCCTAAAGGGGCCATAAGGTGTCTTTCAAATTATTGATATTATTAGATAATATAGAATGTTAGACAATCTTATTGGTAAGGTTAGACGATTTTGTTCCTGTTTTAGACATTACCGCTCTTTTTATATTTAACCCGCTGCGCCAATGCACGGTGATTCGCACCCTTGGTATAACCCTGCACTTCCGACAACGTCTCCCCCACCCACCGATCGCACTCGAGGTCCAATTGACGAGTTACGTTGATGGATCATTGACGCATCAGCAAGTGACGTCGTCACGCTGGAGACTTGTATTGAGCTGACCAGAAAAGCCGCAAGGGGGCTGGGATACGACAAAATTGAATATAGCCCCGCCCGACTGACCGCGGCCACCATCTCGCGACAATGGGAGAAGGCGAAGATCGGCGCTTATAGATCGAGTATCTACATCACTTCCGTTCGCATAACTTTCTCCTTTTCCACCCAATGCCGCGAGTACGTGACTCTAGTGTCCATAAGGTGACCGAGAAGCCATAAAGTTCCTAAGGAACGGCTTGGTTGAACGGGTAAGTGAAGATCTCCATCACTTTGTGAGCCTTAGACCGGATCAGTGAGTGGTTGTGAAAAAACTGTGATTTCCGGGACCTTACCAGTAAATTTTTCGAGTTCCACTAACGTGCTATGTGCAGTTGGGCCCTGACCTAATTTCGAGGTCCCCTTGTCTAGCGTCAGTACATTTGGATTACCGTGACGATCGAGTGTGCCAATTGCACCTGGCTCTAATGGATCATACCAAGCACCTGTAGCGATTTCGATCACGTTCCGTCGAACATTGTCAGTGAGTACGGCGCCCGCGAGGATGGCCCCTCGGTTGTTGAAGATACGCACAACATCACCATCCATGATGCCGCGAATTTTAGCATCTTCGCAATTTATCCGGACGGGTTCGCGGCCTACTACTTTGCTATCGCGACTTACTCGGCCCTGGTCGAGTTGGGCGTGGAGGCGTGTATTTGGTTGGTTTGAAATCAGATGTATTGGGAAAAACTCTGTATCTGAAGATCCTAACCATTCTGTCGGTTCCATCCAAGTGGCGTGGCCTGGGCAATCATCGTAGCCGAATCCATTGATGGTTTCAGAGAAAATTTCGATTTTTCCGGACGGTGTATCGCAACGGTTCAATTCTGGGTCGGCACGGAATTCGGACAGGAAAACGTAAGGTTCATCCGGTTCTGGACTTTCCGCGTGTCCAGATTTCCAAAATGTGTCGAAATTTGGCATTTCAACCTGCTGACGTGCGGCTTGCTGGCGCGCAATTTCATAGAGGTGACGCAGCCAATCATCTTCATCGCGACCTTCGGTAAAAAGTTCTTCAACACCCATTTTGCGTGCGAAAGCCGTGAAGATGTCATAATCATTGCGGGATTGTCCGACTGGATCGACGACCTTTTGCATGGCGAGCCAGTAACGGTCACGTGAGCTAGCACCGATGTCATTACGTTCCATCGTGGTCGTTGCAGGTAAAACAATATCTGCGAACCGGGCGGTAGATGTCCACCAAGGTTCGTTTACGATAATTGTCTCCGGGCGTCGCCATGCCTTAATAAGACGATTTAAATCCTGATGGTGATGGAATGGATTACCGCCGCACCAGTAAACCAGATGGATATCTGGATAGACCCGATCCTCACCGTTGAATTGATACGTGCCGCCCGGATTAAGGAGGAGATCGGCGATCCGGGCTACAGGTATGAATTCGCGGATTGGGTTGTCGCCCACAGGCATGCTGGGCGAGCGAAGGCGCATAGACGGATTACCGTAGCCATTCATACTGCCGTAGCCAAAGCCACAACCGCCGCCAGGCAGCCCAATCTCGCCGAGCATGCAGGCTAAGGTCGCTGTCATCCAGTAGGTTTGCTCGCCGTGGTCTGCCCTTTGTAATGAGTAGGCGGTTGCGATCATAGTTCGTTTAGCAGCCATTTTTCGGGCAAGCGCGCGTATATTGTCGGCGCTGATTTCAGAGATTGCTGCAGCCCAGTCGGCCGTCTTCGGCTGTCCATCGATCTGACCCATCAGATAGGTTATAAATTTCTCGAAACCGACGCAGTATTTAGCAAGAAATGCTTCGTCGTGTAGACTTTCAGTATAAAGCGTGTGAGCTAGGCCTAGCATGAGTGCAACGTCGGAGTTAGGGCGCACAGCCCACCAATCAGCATTTAAATAATCGGCCGTATCGTCGCGACAGGGCGTGATGCTGACGAACTCGATGCCGGCCTCTTTCAGTCTTGGTAGCCATTTGTGTGCAGCGTGCTCACCCATACCGCCGGGTTCGACCTGAGTGTTTTTTAATCCGATGCCTCCGAAGGACACAAATAGTTCAGTGTTCGCCTTGATACTGTCCCATGACGTATACGGTCCGTGTCCCGCCGCAGCTCCGCCGCCGAAGATATGGGGAAGTATGACTTGCCCGGCGGCGTTGCTGTAACTGCCTGTGCTATTCGTAAACCCGCCGATACAGCCAAGGAACCGCTTCAGTAATGTTTGCGCGTGGTGAAAACGGCCGGCGCTCGACCACCCATAGGAACCTCCAAATATCGCGCTGTTACCATGGTTTTTTCGGACCCGGTTCAATTCGGCAGTGACGAGGTCTACTGCTTTGTCCCAGCTGACTGGAATAAAGGGGTCAGTCCCACGACGCTCCGTTGCTGCACCTGGTCCCTTCTCGAGGTAACTTTTTCGTATTGCAGGCTGATTGACCCGACAATCTGCATAAAGAGCGTCTGGCATGGATTTTATGAGTGCTGATGGCTTCGGATCGGTTTTGATCGGGGTTACCTCGGTCATCCGACCGCCTTCTGTCCTGGCGGTAAAAGCACCCCAATGGGAGCTGTGTTTTCGGTGCAGTGTTTGGGACATTTTTCAAATCTCTACTGAGGCAAATAGTAT
Source organism: Alphaproteobacteria bacterium UBA6544 (assembly GCA_002434595.1). GTDB lineage: Bacteria > Pseudomonadota > Alphaproteobacteria > UBA8366 > UBA8366 > UBA6544. The sequence goes on from DJKK01000117.1 coordinate 10,038, forward strand.
TAAAGCAGTCGACATAGTTTGCGCAGAACGATACCGATGG
>DJKK01000335.1 GCA_002434595.1 Alphaproteobacteria bacterium UBA6544
TTGCCTATATTTTAGGCAAACAGTGTAAATCCTTGCGTTTTCGGCCTCTTGAGCCAGAATCCGGTTCCTATCAACAAAGTTATCCACATTAATCGTGGATAGAACGTGGAATTTCGGTTCCGTGTTCTGAATTCCGCCAATCTTCGGTGCATCGCGTGCCTCCCAAACCGATTTGATCGGGTATACTGACCGTATGTCAGATTCGATACGAGAGCGCCGTCCGGCGGAAAGCGCAGTTGCACCACAGACGAATCTCGCGGCCGGCGTCGAGGTCATCCGCAATTACTTGGCCACCCTGCCCATCGGGCCAGGTGTGTACCGCATGCTCAACGGGCGTGGCGACGCGCTCTATGTGGGTAAGGCCCGTAACCTGAAAAAGCGTGTCGCCAATTACACCAACCCGGCGAAACAGCCCTACCGGCTCCAGCGGATGATCGCCGAGACGGTCTCGATGGAGTTCGTCACGACCCATACCGAGGTCGAGGCTTTGCTCCTGGAAGCGAATCTGATCAACCAGCTGCGGCCGCGTTACAACGTGCTGCTGCGTGACGACAAGTCGTTTCCTTACATCCTGATCACCGGTGATCATGACTTTCCGCAAATCGTCAAACACCGGGGTTCCCAAAAACGGAAAGGGAACTATTACGGTCCCTTCGCGACCGTTGGCGCGGTCAACCGGACCATCACCGCCCTGCAACGCGCGTTCCTGTTGCGTAACTGTGCCGACACGATCTTCCAGGCGCGCAGCCGTCCATGTCTGCAGTATCAGATCAAGCGGTGCAGCGCTCCGTGCGTCAATCGGATCGATGAAGTGGCCTATGACGATCTAGTCGATCAGGCAAGTCAGTTCCTCTCCGGCCGAAGCTCGAAGGTGCAGGAGGCCCTGGCAAAACAGATGCAGACCGCGAGCGAGGGACTCGCCTTCGAGCAAGCAGCCGCGATCCGTGACCGGATCCGCGCGCTGACGCAGGTCCAAGCTCATCAGGACATCAACCTCGCGGGTCTCGTTGAAGCCGATGTCGTTGCGCTGCACCAGGTGGGCGGGCAGTCCTGCATCCAGGTCTTTTTCTTCCGGGCCGGGCGCAACTTCGGGAATCGGGCCTATTTTCCCGCACACGGGAAGGGTCTCGACGCGCCGGAACTGCTAAATGCCTTCCTTGCGCAGTTCTATGAGAAACACCCGCCGCCAAAACTCGTGCTGCTGAGCGATGTTCCGTCTGAACGGGCTCTCGCGGCGGAGGCATTATCGATCCGAGCCGGCCGAAAGGTGCAGCTTATAGTGCCGCAGCGCGGCGGCAAACGCCGGGTGGTCGATCACGCTGCCGCCAATGCCCGCGACGCTCTAACGCGCCGGATGGCCGAGAGCGCATCTCACAGACGTCTGATGGAAGATCTGGCGACCCGCCTCGACCTCGATGCGCCGCCAGAGCGGATCGAAATTTACGACAACTCGCATATCCAGGGCACCAGTCCGGTTGGAGCGATGGTCGTCTCGGGTTTGAACGGATTTGAGAAGAATGCCTATCGCAAGTTCAACATCCGTCAGAAAGATGCCGCCGGCGACGACTATGCGATGATGCGCGAAGTCTTGATACGGCGGTTCACACGGGCTCTCAAAGAGAATCCGGACCGCGACGGCGGCAGTTGGCCCGATTTGATCATCATCGATGGCGGTCGCGGTCAACTTTCGGTTGCCGAGGAAATATTCGCCGACCTCGGGATCGATGACGTCAACCTGTTGGGGATTGCCAAGGGACCGGAGCGCAATGCCGGACGCGAACACCTCTATCGGATCGGCCGGGCCCCGATAATGTTGGAGCCCCGAGATCCCGTTCTCTATTTTCTGCAACGCCTTCGGGATGAAGCACACAGATTTGCCATTGGAAGTCATCGGGCGCGGCGGGCGAAGGCGATGACCGCCTCCCCACTCGATGCAATTGCCGGCATTGGGGCAAAACGCAAGAAGGCGCTGCTGCTTCACTTTGGCTCAGCGCAGAGCGTTGCGCGCGCGGGACTGGCGGATCTTGAGGCCGTCGACGGGATCAGCAGAACGGTTGCCCAGAAAATTTATGGTCACTTTCATGAGGATCAGTAATATCTTGACGATGACGGGGAACCGAACGTCCCCCCGCATGGATTACCTGATTTGGACCCGGTCGGTTAAGAGATGATCAACCTTCCAAACGTATTAACGCTTTCACGGATCCTCGTGATCCTGCCGATAGTTTTTTTCTTTTGGATTGATGGAGGCTGGCCGCGCTGGGCAACTCTCGGGCTATACGCCGCCGCCTGTATCACCGATTTCTTTGACGGGTATCTCGCCCGCGCGCGGGGAGAAATTTCCCGTTTCGGGCGGTTCCTCGATCCGGTTGCCGACAAACTTCTGATCGCCTCGGTCATTTTGATGTTGTGCGCGTTCGATAGAATATCGGGGTTAGCGATCCTGGCCGCCGTAGTCATCTTGTGCCGCGAAATCCTGGTGTCTGGACTGCGCGAGTTCCTGGCCACTTTGCGCGCCGGCTTACCAGTCAGCGGTCTGGCAAAATGGAAAACCACCATTCAAATGTTTGCGCTTGGATTTCTGATTGTCGGTTCGGAAGCACCGGATTGGATACCGGCTGTCATGATCGGCGAGATCGGTCTCTGGGCTGCCGCCGCGCTGACGCTGATCACGGGCTATGATTACCTCGCGATCGGCATGCGGCATATGAAGGAAGATAATAACGGGACACCCAATACCGAACCACGCTCAACGGACAGCGTTGGTACTCCGCGCGGCGCAGAGTAGCTGCATTCGATGCGTATCTTAGGTCTTGCGGGTTGGAGCGGTAGCGGTAAGACGACCCTGTTGACCCGGCTTATTCCGGCGTTGACCGATCTTGGCATCAGCGTATCAACGATAAAGCACGCACATCACCGCTTTGATATCGATACGCCTGGCAAGGACTCCTACGAGCATCGCCGCGCCGGTGCGATGGAGGTTATGGTAACCTCTGCCAACCGATGGGCTCTCATGCATGAAAACCGCGACCATGGTGAACCCGATATGGATGCGCTCGTTGCCCGCATGTCACGTGTCGATTTGCTGCTGATAGAAGGATTCAAGAGCTATCCCCACGATAAGCTGGAAGTACACCGGCCCGCCGTGGGCAAACCACTCTTGGCAACGGAGGACGATAGCATCGTTGCGATTGCAACCGACGCCAAGCTATCCGATATTAGTGTACCGGTCCTCGAGTTGGATAACATCCCGGGAATCGCGGATTTCATCGTTACCCACTGCAAGCTGAGCGGATCTGCAGAAAATGGCGCAACTGAGTGACGATTGCTTCGCGGGCGCGGAGAGATTGATCACCACATCGGAAGCGCTCGATATCCTCGCGGCACGAATTTCACCGGTCGCGGATGAAGAGTCTGTCCCCCTTCGCGAGGCGATCGGCCGGATACTGGCTGAAGACGTGACGTCTTCGGTCAATGTGCCGCCACACGACAACTCTGCGGTTGACGGCTATGCCGTGTTCTTTGACGACCTTGCGGACGACGGCCCGAGTGCCTTGCCCGTCGCGGGCCGAGCGGCCGCGGGCCAACCTATTGAACTGAACGTGCGTCGGGGCGAGGCTGTCCGTATCTTTACGGGCGCGCCAATGCCGGAAGGTCTTGATACCGTCCTGATGCAGGAGGATTGCGCAGAGGAGGACAGCCGCGTCACGATTCCGCCCGGTATCAAACGGGGTGCGAACCGGCGCGCGGCCGGTGAGGACGTGACTGCGGGACAGGTCGTTCTGACACGGGGCACACGGTTGCGGCCGCAAGAAATCGGCCTGGCAGCGGCGGTGGGGCGGACGGCGCTCAAGGTCTATCAGCGGGTTTCCGCCGCGGTATTTTCAACGGGTGACGAGGTTGAAGAGCCGGGAGGTGAACTGCCACCAGGGAAGATCTACGATTCGAACCGGTTTACGATCATCACGGCGCTCGAACGGCTCGGTTGCGCGGTCGATGACCTTGGCATTCTGCCGGACAGGCCGGAGGAAATCGCCTCCGCGATCCGCGCGGCGGCCGAAACGCATGACGTCTTGCTGACGAGCGGCGGCATGTCGGTTGGTGAGGAAGACCACGTCGGTCAGGCTGTCTCCGCGAACGGGGCGCTTCATTTCTGGCGCCTGGCGATCAAACCGGGTCGACCGGTATCGCTCGGTCAAATACAGGTAGGCGATCGATCGGCGGCCTTCGTAGGGTTGCCTGGAAATCCCGCGGCTGCAATCGTCACGTTCGTCTTGATTGGGCGGCCGTTGATCTTGCGCCTCGGCGGTGCCGCTGAGATTGCGCCGATCGTCTATCGGGTCCCGGCGGACTTCGATTACAGGAAGAAGAAAGATCGTCGGGAGTTCGTTCGCGCCCGCCTCGAAGTTGGATTGGACGGTATTCGGCGTGCCAAAAAACATGGTGCGAGCGGGGCAGGCATTTTGTCATCCCTCGTCGGCGCCGACGGGCTGGTGGCGCTGCCCGAAGACATGACGCAACTTGATGCCGGTAGCTTGGTCGAGTTCTTGCCCTTTAGTGAGGTCCTTGCATGAAGATTCTATATTTCGCGTGGCTGAGGCAAAAAACTGGAATCGATTCGGAGAACGTTGTCGTGCCCGAAGATGTGTCCGATGTCGCCAGCCTCATTGAATGGCTTAAGGAACGGAATGAAAAATTTGCCGACGCCCTGTCAGATTTCGGGTCGATTCGCGTCGCGGTCAATCAGGAATTTGCCGAGCTTAATGCCCCTGTGGGACAAGGCGACGAGGTTGCCATATTCCCACCGATGACGGGAGGTTGAGCCATGGTGGTCAAGGTTCAGGCGGAAGATTTCGATGTTGGTGAAGAACTCGCTGCTCTGACCGAAGGAAATTGGGCGATTGGCGGCATGTCTAGTTTCGTTGGGCTGGTGCGCGATCTCGGTGGTGCCAACGCACTCAAGGCTATGACGCTCGAACACTACCCTGGCATGACGGAAAAGATGCTGCGTGCGATTGAAGCCGAGGCGAACGAACGTTGGCCGTTGGAGGCAAGCTTGATCGTGCACCGGTACGGTCGTCTTGAGCCGGGCGACCGGATTGTCTTGGTCGCCACGGCGAGCGCCCACCGCCAGGCCGCTTTCGACTCGTGCGCCTTTCTGATCGATTGGCTCAAGACGAAGGCGCCTTTCTGGAAACTCGAGGAAACTGACAATTTAGGGGAGCGTTGGGTAGAGGCCAAACAGTCCGATGACCAAGCTGCGGATCGGTGGAACCGGCATGATCGGGAAGCGGCAGAGTAGACATGGGTGACGTCGTCAATCTTCGCCAGTTCCGCAAGCGTCGTGCGCGCCAAGAGAAGACGGACAAAGCCGCGGAAAAACGGCGCAAGTATGGCCGAGCGAAATCGGAAATTAAAACCGATTTACACGAGCGCGAGCGCGGAGAAAAGCGTCTCGATGACAAACGCCTCGACGACGATCGCTGAGCTTTCAGCAGAGGGTAACATGAAACGACAGGGCGTCTTTACTTATCCCGAGATCGACCGCGTAGTCTTCGGTAAGCCATTCGTAGAGGCCCTGAAGGCGGAAGCCGACCGCCTCGGCGTATCCCGGATATTCATTCTGGCGAGTGGAACCTTGGTACGGAAGACGGATTGCCTGTCCCGTCTAGAAGCGGAGATGGGTGGGCGGATCGCGGGTGTCTACGACCGGCTGCGGCCGCATGTGCAGCGCGAGGACGTATTGGAGGCAACGACGGCTGCACGGGAGCTTGGCGCCGATCTTGTTCTAACTATCGGTGGCGGCACACCGACCGACGCAGCCAAGATGGTCTGTCTTTGTCTTGCAAACGACGTCGAAGACTATGAAGGTATTGATCGCCTGCGGGCGACCAGCGGTCCGGACGGTGCCGTCGTACAACCCGACGTCGTGACACCGACGGTGCGCTCGATATTTGTTCCCACCACGCTCTCCGCCGGTGAATTTGCTGCGGGTGCCGGATGTACGGACTCGCGGAGTCACATCAAACAGATGTTCCGCCACCCCTTGCTCGCCCCTCAGGTTGTGATCCTTGACCCGCAGATCACGACACACACGCCCGAGTGGTTATGGCTGTCGACCGGCGTGCGGGCCGTAGATCATACCGTTGAGGACCTGTGTTCGATCCACTTACAGCCTTATGTGGAGGGCACGGCGCGTCATGCATTGCGGCTGCTCGCCCGCGGCTTATCACGATGTAAGGAAGATCCGGGCGATCTCTCTGCTCGGCTCGATTGTCAGGTCGGTGCCTGGATGTCGATGATCGGTGGGGCTGCCGGCGTGACCAAAGGCGCAAGCCATGGTATCGGACATATGCTGGGCGGGATTGCAGGGGTACCTCACGGATACACGTCCTGTGTGATGCTGCCGAGTGTCCTCTCCTGGAACAGCTCAGTGAACGCCGATCGGCAGGCGATGATTAGCGAAACGCTGGACCGACCGTCCAAAGCGGCTTCCGGGGTCATTGGCGACCTGATAGCCAGTCTTGGAATGCCGACGCGCCTACGAGATGTCGACGTGCGCCATGATCAATTTCAGGAGATCGCCGAAGCATCCATGCATGACCGCTGGATCAAGACCAACCCCCGCAAGATTGACGGCCCCGATCAGATCGTCGAGATACTGGATATGGCGTGGTAACGCCTAAGAATCGACAACAGCGCCGGCACGCAGAAAGAGCCGCTAGGCGAAACGCCGCAAAGGCCCGGACCAGTGTGACGCCGAGCCTCGCCGCGGCGCGGAGAGCTCATGAAGAAGGGCGGTTCCAGGATGCGGATGCCGGCTATGACCAGGTTCTGGCCAGCGACCCGCACAACGCCGAGGCACTGCATTTCAAGGGATTGCTACAATACCAGTTGGGCAATGTTGCGCCTGCCGAAGAACTACTGCGCCGTGCAATTGACGCGCGTCCCGGCGTCCCGATGTTTCATGCGAATTTGGCAAATGTGTATCAGTTTGTCGGTCAGTTTGAGGATGCCGAGGAAGAGTATCTGAATACGATCCGCCTTGATCCTGGCTATACTAATGCGCATCTGCACCTCGCTGTCTTGCTTGCTGGACAGAATCGTTTCGAGGAGGCAGAAGCCGCCGCGCGGCAGGCCGAAGCGCTCGAGGCGGATCGACCGGAAACGCTAAACCTGCTTGCGTCCATTGCGCGCCAACGCGGCGATTCAGCAGGGGCGGAAGCTCTTTTGCGCCGTGTTCTCGAGATCAATCCGGATTTCGAGAACGCATATTCGAATCTGATCTTTGTCGGTGATTTCAATCCGGACCTGTCATTTGAGGACCAGCAGATTTTGCGCCGACGTTGGGCGGAAAAATTTGCGGCACCCTTGCTCCCCGAACGTTTAGAGTTTCCCAACAATCCCAGCCCCGACCGAAAGCTTCGTATCGGATATGTATCCGGCGATTTTCGGGCGCATTCGGCACAGAGTGCGTTCGGCGGTATGATCTTTGAGCGGGACCGCGCAGCATTTGAAGTGTACTGCTACATGACGTCGGCGAATTCGGATTCGATTACTGAAAGGTTCAAGGCTTCCACGGATGTGTGGCGACCGTCGTGGGGACTGGATGAAGCTGCTCTTGCCGAACGCATAAGGTCCGATGAGATCGATATTCTGGTCGACCTGTCCGGACATTCGGAAGGCGGTAAATTGCTGACCTTCGCTCGAAAACCAGCGCCTATTCAGATTACCGGATGGGGTCACTGCACCGGTACGGGCATGTCGGCGATGGACTACTTCTTTGCGGATTCGCTCATCGTTCCGTTAGAGGATGCCGGGCACTGTGCTGAGGAAATCATCAATTTGTCGTGCTGCCTCGGATTCACGCCGCCAACGACCGCGCCCAATGTCACCAGCACACCGGCGCTTGCAAACGGCTATGTGACTTTTGGATGTTTCAATCGGGTTGAGAAAATCAGCGATGGAGCGTTGAGCGCCTGGTCACGGATACTGAATCGCGTCGGCAAGGCCTGTCTTCTGCTGAAGCATCTCGCTTTGGACCAGGACATCGTCCTCGAAAAACTGAAACATCGGATGACCGATCACAGTATCGATCTATCACGTGTGGATTTCAGGGGTGGGACGAAATGGTTCGAGCATCTGAAGGCCCTTGAAGATGTCGATATCGCGCTTGATCCTTTTCCGAACAACGGTGGTGTCACCACGCTCGAGACGCTCTGGATGGGTGTTCCGATCATCACGCGCTACGGGACGGCGCCGGCGAGCAGAATTGCCTCGTCGATTGTCTCCGCGAGCGGACATGGCGATTGGGTGACGACTTCAGCGGATCAATATGTCGATGCCGCCGTTCATCTGGCAGAGAGTACCTCCGAACTGGAATCCAACCGGCAATCGCTTCGCGGGTCGTTGCAAGAGCTTCCACTGGGCAACCCGAAGCTCTATGCGAGGGAGGTTGAGGCGCAGTACCGTCGTCTGTGGCAAAAGTGGTGCGCGGGCCGCCGGGGTAGCGCGCAACCGGATAAAGATCTCCCGACGAACAGCGGGCAGGCACCACCACCTCCGGCCCCGGATGTGAAGGAAGTCCCGCGCCTCATGCAGGCCGCCATCGAGCATCATGGTGCGGATCGCTTCGATGATGCCGTCGCGCTGTATGATCAGGCGCTTGCCGCGGCACCACGCGAAGCGGAAATCTACCACATGAAAGGGGTGGCATTGGCACAGGCAGGTGCGATCGATGAAGGCATCTATCTGATTCGGCAAGCTATCGAATTGAAGGACGATGCAGTTGATTACCACAATAACCTCGGTGTCTTTCTGAGGGAGGCCGGCCGGCTCGATGAAGCGGAAACATCGCTCCGTAATGCGATCGCAATCGCACCCGGGCATTTGCCCGCGTACGGGAGCCTCGCGGGTGCTCTCGATGGAATGGGCAGACTGGATGAAGCGGTCACGATCTGTCGCAAGGCGTTGGAGATTGCGCCAGATAACGCCGAATTGCATCACAATCTGGGTCTCCAATTGCAACGTGCTGGAGACTTCAGTGGTGCTGCCAAGGTTTTGGGCCGGACGGTTGAAATGGCGCCGCGATCTCCGGAAGCACGAAACAATCTCGCAAATGTATTGATGGAGCTTGGAGAGTTGGAAGATGCCGAGGCTTCTTTTCGGGAATCCGTCCGGCTAAGGCCTGAATACGCTACCGCCTGGCAGAATCTTGGTAGTCTGCTCGTTAAGATGTGGCGTCCGGAAGAGGGCGTGGAGTGTTTTGGACAGGCCCTTAAGCATGATCCACAGCTTGTGCAGGCGCACGTCAACCTTGCCGCCGCGTTCAATCTTCTGGAAAGGCAGATCGAGGCGGCGTCATCGGCGCGCCGTGCGATCGAACTTGCGCCTGATACGGCGGAAGCTCACAACAATCTCGGCGTGGCATTGAGGGCGCTCGGCGAGCACGCGGGTGCGGAAGACGCCTATCGGCGAACGGTCGAGCTCGATCCCTGCCATGCGACGGGTCACAGCAATCTGATTTTCGCGCTCGATTTCAACGATAGGTACGACATCCGCGATCATCAGGCCGAACGCTATCGTTGGAACGAACAGCATGCGGAGCCACTCGTAGGTTACATCGCGCCTCACCGCAATGATCCTGATCCGGAGCGGAAACTCCGCATCGGCTATGTGTCCGCGGATTTCCGGCGGCACTCGGCGGTCAACGGATTCGGGCCAATGATCCAACATTTCGACAGGGACGGTTTCGATGTGATTTGTTACGCGTCCAACGTCGTAGAGGATGATGTTACCGTAGCGCTTCGCGGAGCGGCCACCGAGTGGCGGACTTGTAGCCGTCTTGGCCACGAACAACTGGCACACCTCATCCGCGGCGATGCCATTGATATCCTTGTCGACCTGTCTGGGCATTCGGCAGGCAACAGATTGCCGGTGTTCGCGCGCAAGTCGGCGCCCGTGCAGGTTCATGCATGGGGATTTGCGACGGGGACGGGCCTGTCGACGATGGACTATTTTCTTACGGACCCTGTTGTCGTGCCTGAAGAGGAGCGCGACCTCTATGCGGAAGGCATCCGCGACCTGCCGAGTCATATTCCCTACTTGCCGCCTGATCCGTGTCCGAACACTGCTCCGGGGCCTGCCGAACGCAACGGATTTGTGACGTTTGGCAGCTTCAACCGACTAGAAAAGATGAGTGATTCCGCCCTAAAAGTCTGGTCGGAGATTTTGAGCCGCGTGCCGGACGCGCGCTTCGTCGTCAAATCCCAAGCTTTCGACAAAGGCGATGTCGTCGTAGATTTTCATCGGCGTCTCGATGTGGCCGGGATCGATCGGAACCGTGTTGACCTGCTCGGCGGCAATCCGCAGCCGGAACATCTGGCGAAGCATGACCAGGTCGATCTTATGTTAGACGCGTTCCCTCATGCGGGCGGTATCAGCACCGCCGATTCCCTTTGGATGGGCGTCCCGGTTGTTACGTTGAACGGCAACACGGTTGCCGGGAGGATCGGTGCTTCCGCATTGCACGCGATCGGTCTCGATGAATTGATTGCGAAAGATACGACGGAATACGTCGACATTGCCGTTCGAATGGCGCAGTCGCCTGAGCTGCTGGCAGCGTTGCGGTCTGGTATGCGCCAGCGTATAGCTGCGTCTCCCATGGGCGACATTCAAAAGTACGTTGCCTCCGTCGAGGTCATCTACCGCGACATTTGGCGGAGGTGGTGCGAATCGCACTAAGTGTTCTGGCGAATAAAAGCTTTAATGGCACATCAGGACAGGCATTTCCGCCGCGTCCAGTATGTGACTAGTAATGCCACCAAAGATCATTTGTCGGATGCGGCTGCGCGTGTACGCACCCTTGATTAGCATGTCCGCGCCGAGCTTCTCGGCCTCTTCGAGAACCGCTTCGCCTGCCGTGCGCCTACCTGCATCCACGTTGAGCGCTTCTGCTGCGACGCCGTTGCGTCGCAAGTGGATCGTTGCGTCGGCAGCGGTTGGGCCGGGGACCATGCCTTCTTCTACTTGCAGTACGGTTACCTTTTCCGCCGACTGAAGCATAGGCATACCGAAGCTGATACATTGGGGCGTTTCGTAACTTCCGTTCCATGAGATCATAATATTCTTGCCGAGCTGTCCCGGAGGTTTCGGTGGCGCAATGAGAATGGGACGGCCTGTCTCGAACAGGGCGGCTTCCAGTAAGCTCATTGTCGGCGTCGCGGAATTTCGCACCGGACGGCCAACAACAATCAGATCGAATAGCCTACCGCGATTGCCGACGAGATCGCGGCCTGGAGCTTCTTCCTCGACCCACCCCGCGGTCGCAAGATCTTGCGGCGCGCCGCCGCCGTCGAGAGGTACGCCCTTCTCCTTCATGAATGCTTCGAAGAGTTCGTGTGCCCGGACGGCCCGTTCTTTCTCTTGTTGTTGGAAGTTTTCCACCAAGTCGGGTGGCGTAACCCCTAGGCCTTCGCCGGCGACGACAACCTCGGTCAGCCCGGGCTGCTCGTATAGTCCTTCGATATAGCTGTTGAATCTTTGTCCGACAATCAATGCAGTCTCGAGTATGGACGGCAACACGTCGCTTTCCTCCAGCGGAACTAAAATCGTTTTCATGGCGCCCCCCAAAGGCTTTATCCAGCATCAACTCTATCTTATACGAGGAAAGGTCCGAGGTTAAGACCCTGCCTGCCAGATCCGCTCGCCATCCGCACGGAGACCATCGGGCTCGTAAATTTCTGGCGCGACCGGACCGGCAAAGCGAGCTTCGTTGAACTACTTCAGGGACTCATGCTTATGCTCGGCACATCGCTGCCGCACGTTATCGAGCGTCACGACATCGTCGGCGTCCAAGAACCCTAAGATGCGCGCAAACGCCATGGACTCTTCTGAGAAAAATTTAGAACATGAAATTGTGTAAATTTGGTTTATTCGGCGATTCGGAATTATTTAGGCGCCGAAACCGAATCAGATTCTATAATTCTAAAGGGAGGAATGCCCAGTATGACAATCGAGCGCCGACATAAAGGACCCCGGATGAGCCAGATCGTGGTCCACAACAATACTGTTTATCTCGCCGGTATCGTCGGCAACGACCGCGACGCCGATATCGCGACTCAAACCAGTCAGGTTCTGGCCAAGATCGACGGTTATCTTGCGGAAGTGGGCACCAGCAAGTCGAAACTTCTATGCGCCGAGATATGGATCAGCGACATGGCGCTGTTTGGAGAGATGAACGCTGTCTGGGACGCATGGATTGATCCCGATAACCCGCCAACCCGCGCCTGCGGGCAGGTGCCGTTGGCGCATCCCGACTTCAAGGTGGAGATCATCGTCCGCGCCGCGCTCGATTGACGCCGGCGCGAGATGCACTTTATGAAGCGGGCGTTTTAGGGCTCGTTGCGTGAAGTGCACGAAATTGGCGGGCCGGCCACCAACGGATCGGATTTATATGTCGGGCACGGCAGGTACAGGAGATAGTTTTGTTCTTTTTCTGCAAGGTCAGACAGGCGACCCACGAAAGAACACTCTCTCTGGG
>DJKK01000306.1 GCA_002434595.1 Alphaproteobacteria bacterium UBA6544
CGGAGCGTGGCCGACGGGGCCTAACAAAGGACCGACGCGGCATCGCGCGCCTCCTCTGGCACATGTGGTCGCCGAATTGGGACTTTGACGACGCCACATTTGATCGAAGCGCCGGCTCCTTCGACAATCCCGACTTTGTCGAAATCGTGATTCACTCATATCGTCACCGCTATGGACTGGTACCCGGGGACCCCGCTGTCGCTATGATTGAAACCCGTCTCACGGCCCAGCCACCCATCACTGTGCCGACCATCGCGATTGATGGAACCGGAGACGGAGTGTCCGGCTCCACCGAATACCATGCCCATCTCTTTGTCGGCCGGTACGCATATCGCACGTTCGCCACGGCGGGGCACAATCTGCCCCAGGAACGCCCTTCGGATTGGGCCGAAGCAGTGATAGACGCGCGAAAGTTGGCGGACGGATAGTCCGATCCACACTTTGCCGCCCCTCCCGGAGCGCTAGCTTCTTATTGATGCCGCTGACCAAGGGCGGGACCAAGCTGGGCTGGAGATAGCGTTGGCCGACGAGAGAATCGAAATTTACGATTATATTGTTGTCGGCGCTGGTTCCGCGGGTGCGGCGGTGGCTTATCGGCTGTCGGAAGACGGACGTCATAGGGTGCTTCTCCTCGAAGCCGGTCCCGCAAGCCATCACTGGTCACGAATACCTCTAGGTTACGCCAAGCTTCTCCATAACCCGAAAGCGAATTGGCGCTATCATTCGGAGCCCGTGGCGAACGCCAATGGGAGGCGCATTTACGTCCCGCGCGGCAAGCTGCTTGGCGGATCCAGCTCAATCAACGGAACCGCCTTCGTACGCGGTCAATCTCACGACTATGACACATGGGCCCAAATGGGTAACCGCGGGTGGAACTATCGCGACGTGCTGCCCTTCTTCAAACAGATGGAGAGCTACGAAGGCGACGGAGACGATGAGTTCCGGGGCCGTGACGGACCTCTGCGGGTGACTGATCCGGATTGGCGTGACCCCTTGTTTGCCACCGTCATCGAAGCCGCCGGCCAGGTCGGCATTGACCACAATCCCGACTACAACGGCGCGACGCAGGACGGCATCGCGATAAGCCAGGCGACGATCGCCGGCGGTCGCCGCATGAGCACCGCGCATTGCTATCTGACCCCAGCGCGCAGCCGATCGAATATCAATATCGTTACCGAGGCGATGACCGAGGCGCTCCTCCTCGACGGCAAGCAGTGCACGGGCGTGCGCTATCGGCGCGGTGGCGTGGTGCACGAAGCGAAAGCAGCCCGCGAGGTCGTGGTCAGCGGCGGATCGATAAACTCACCGCAACTGCTCGAGCTCTCCGGAATCGGGCAGCCCGAGCTACTGGGGCGCCATGGCATCGACGTCGTGCATGCACTGCCGGGCGTGGGCGAGAACCTCCGCGACCATTTCGCCCCGCGCACGCGTTGGGCCATCGGCGCCAAGGGATACACCTTCAACGACCGGGGGCGCGGCCTCGGCCTTTTCGGACAGGTCCTGCGCTACCTCACGTCGGGGCGCGGCATGTTCGGGATGGTCGCGGCACCGCTACGAGCCTTCGTGCGCTCGCGCGATGGTTTGGAAGCGCCTGATTTGTTGCTCGGCTGGGTCCCCATGCTGTACGAAGCGAACCCTGAGCCACGGATCTCACCGCAATCCGGAATGACGTGTTACGCGCATCCGATGCGCCCGGAAAGTAGGGGATCCATCCACATCACCTCGTCAGACCCAAACAACCAGCCCGCCATCGATTTCAACTTCCTTTCCGCGCCGGTCGATGCGGAGTTGACGGTGATAGCAGTCCGTATCGCCCGGTCGATCATGACGGCGCCTGCGACGGAACCCCTCAGCATCTCAGAAATTGCGCCAGGCGAACCTTTGACTAAGGAAGATGAAATTCTCGATTGGGTGAAGGCCTCGGCGGAGACGACCTACCACCCGGTCGGTACCTGCAAGATGGGGCAGGACGATTTGGCGGTCGTCGATGAGCGACTGCGGGTGCGCGGAATTGCGGGCCTACGCGTCGCCGACGCCTCGATCATGCCGACACTGATTTCAGGCAATACCAACGGGCCGTCGATCATGATCGGCGAGAAGGCGGCCGCGATGGTCCTGGAGGACGCGGAAGGCTAGGCGCGCGTTCCTCGAAAACATAAGCGTCCATCGACGCCTGCGCTTCTTCGCGTCGGCGATGCCATTCCTTCGGCCCACCGTAATACGCGAGGCTACCCGGCTCGGCCGTGCCATCACCATTGTAATAGGTAAGACAGTCCCGCAACGGACTGGTGAGAATATCCGCGTTCTTGCAATGCGACGCGTACTCGTTCTCCGGCTCTTTCTTGACGTCGACCACGCCCGCGCCCCGTTCCCGCATCGTCTCCATCATCCAGGTCACGTAGTCCGTATGCGACTCAAGCCCGACGATAAAGTTGAACTGTCCGCCCCCACCCTGCGGGCCCGACATGATGAAGAGGTTCGGGAACCCGTTGCTGTGGACACCGAGAAATGTCTTTACACCCTCAGTCTCCCACTTTCCACGGAGCGTCTTGCCCTCTCTGCCAACCACCATGTTGAACGAGGACGTTCCCATCCATTGGAAGCCGGTCGCGTAGATCAGCACGTCGAGATCGTACTGTTTACCGTCGTGTACGATCCCGGTTTCGTTGATCTCCTGGACACCGTGCGGCGCGGTGTCTACGAGATGGACATGGGGTAGATTGAACGCCGGCAGGAATTCGTCATGAAACGTCGGCCGCTTGCAGCCGTATGGATAGTACGGCTTAAGCGCCGCTGCGGTTTCCGGGTCATCGACGACTGCATCGACCCTTCCGCGAATCTGCTCCATGACCCGAAAACTGCTGTTGAGCTGTTTCTGGACCAGTTCTTCCGGCGAGATCGGTGTTCGGTGGACTTTCTTGGGTTTAAATTCCTCTACTTTCCCGCCAAGAAAATCGTCATCTCCCAAGAGCGCGGCGCGGCCCGACGTAATCTGCTTCAGCCGGTTCCGCCGGTTCAGCGCCCAATTCGGTTCCGTTTTCCATTGTTCGATCTCTTGCGGCTCAGTCGCCCGTTGATCCCGGACGTCGAGGGACGACGGAGTCCGCTGAAATACATAGAGTTCACCCACCACCTTCGAGATTTCCGGAATTACCTGCACAGCCGTCGCACCCGTGCCGATGATGCCGACGCGTTTACCCTCCAGATCGACATTGTAGTCCCAGCGCGACGTATGGAACGAAGCGCCTTTGTAGGTCTCCATACCGTCGATCCTGGCGAGACGTGGCGCGGTCAAGATACCGTTCGCAAGGACAACAAACCGCGCCTTCATTGCGTCACCGCGATCCGTATGAACCGTCCAGCGCTTGCTCTCTTCATTCCAGACCGTCTTCTCGACTGTCGTGTGGAAAAGACACCGGTCGTAAAACCCGAACCGTTCGGCCATCGTCTGCGCGTATTCCAGAATTTCGAAACCGGACGCGAACTTCATTGTCGGGAAGTATCCCATCTCCTCGAGCAACGGCATATAGCTATATGATTCGACGTCGCAGGCTATCCCAGGATACCGATTCCAGTACCAAGTCCCTCCAACATCACCGCCCTTCTCACAGAACCGGACATCGGTAAATCCGGCTTTCCGAAGTTTGTACCAAAGAATCAAACCGCCGAAGCCGCCGCCCACGACAAGCACTTCGCATTCGTCATCCAGCACTTCGCGCTCGATGGGTGCATCGGAATAAACGTCTTCCAGGTATTTGGCGAACTCGCCTTCCATCGCCATGTAGTCCGCCGCCCCCCGCCGCACTTCCTTGAACTCCCGGTAACGGGCCTGCTCTTCCGCGTTGAAAACGGCTCCCGGCGGCGGTGGGGGTAGGGTCTTCAGCGCCTCGTCATGGATCGCCGAATACCCCTTGCCCGTGATCTTGTCGCTCGCCTTGGCGGCGCGCGTGTTGAAAAGCTTATGGCCAGTTTCAGGATCGATACGGATCGGCGAATGCATGAGCGTCGTCTCGCTATTGAATCAGTTCGTCATGAGAAGTAATCGGCAGAAGGGACAGGTCCAGTGATCAGGCATCACCCAAAAACGCGACGTTCTCGAGAAGCTCACCCTTCGCGAGGCGGTCCAGGTTACGTGGCACGGTCATCCACCGCCGTTCCCGTGACGCATCTCTGCGGGAACTGCAATGCGGTGTCATGATCAAATTATCGAGTTCCCAGATCGGATACCGCAACGGTTTGCGGTCTGGATCTTCCGGTGTGGGATAACCGTACCAGACATCGATAAAGGCGCCACCGATCTGTTTATCCCGCATCGCGTTGTAGAAGTCCTCTTCCGCTACCACCGGCGCGCGTCCCACGTTAATCAATACGGCATCCCTTCTCATCAGATTGAACTTTGCAGCATCGAACAGGCCGCGTGTCACTGGCGCGGTCGGCAGGATCGTCAGCACATAGTGGCTTCCACGGAAGAGGTCGTCGAGACAGACGTTCATCCCTACGGCCGCCAGAGATTTACACGTTGCAAGCCCAATCCCGCTCGCGGCGCCGGTAACAACACCTGTCCGGCCAGACGACAATGCTGGGTGGATCATGGAATTTCTTTTCCCTTATGGCGACGACTGAGTCGCGGGATGAGACAAGAAACCTACCTTTAATGTTAAAGCAACCCAATACCGATAGCGCGCGTGCAACAGACATAATATATTGCAGGTCGTGCTTCGGCTCGCCGACAGATCGGGGGACCGGCATCATGCTTCTTGTACAGATTACAGACACGCATATTGAAGCGCCTGGCGATCTGGCCTACGGCCGGTTCGATACCGCGCAGAACCTCCGCGCCGCAGTCGAAGCCATCAATAGAATACAACCGGCACCCGACCTTGTCCTACATACCGGCGACATGGCCCATCACGGATCAAGTGAGCGCTATCGCTATTTTCTCGAGATCGTCGCTGACCTTAAGCCGCCATTATTCGCCGTGCCCGGAAATCACGACAACCGCGGCCGTTTCCGCGAGGTCTTTAAAGACACGGACTGGATGCCAGATGACGGAACGTTTTTGCACTACGTGATCGAAGATCATGCCGTCCGTGTGATTTGCTGCGATTCCGTTCTCGAAGGCCGGGTCCAAGGCGGTTTCTGTACCGGAAGACTTTCCTGGATCGACGAACAACTCAGCGCGGTGCCGGACAAACCAACCATCGTCGCGCTGCATCATCCACCATTTGGGTCGGGGATGAGTGGTTCTTCGAGCAACGGACTTGTCGAAGGCGGCTCAGCATTCGCCGGGGTCCTGCGGCGGCACAGCCAGGTCGTGCGGGTCATCGCCGGTCACGCACATCGCCCGTTCACCTGCGCCTACGGAGGCACGATCGGTTACGCGGCGCCGACGACCTGTTATCCATTTGCACTGGAGATGGGCCCGGAGAAGATACTGTCGATCATCAACGAACCTCCGGCAATCTCTATTCACGTATGGTTGGAAGATACCGGAGACGGCGAGCCGGGATTGGTGACCCATACCGTGCCGATCGGCAATTGGGGGGAGCCGACGGTATTGCTGCGCGACGGCAAGCGCGTATTACCAGAGTCCTAAACATTTGGCGGTGTATCCACAGAAGGTTTCCCGGAATGAGGTCGAGACCCGCCTCGATCCAGTCGACAATGGATTCCGTCAGCGCTCGATCCCGCAGCGCAGCACCGTCGCCAGCCAGATACCCCACAAATATAAAATTAGCGACCAAAGCAATAGCGTAAACATTTGCCTTGCCATCGACGTCCCCGGATCTTAATCCCGGCGCTACATAGAGAAAAATGCCCGGGTTTCGAATTCGATTCGACTCAGGGTTAGGCATGGTAATCGCTTGCCCGTGATAGCAAAATACCGTCCGACCGTTCTCTGCCAAGAGCATGTTCTGCAGCTTGATATCCCGGTACACAGCCCCGCGGCGCCGGAGTGTATATGCACCCTGCAGAACATCGCGTAGAATCGAAAGTGCGGGTTCGGCCATTAAAGGCTCCGCCACCTTACGCGAAAAATGATCACTCCATAATCGGCTCGCGAACGTACCGGCATATAGGGGTATAACAAAAATTAAGGGCGGTTGTATGAGGTGCGGGCGCGTTCACGACTGGTTTCACTTGCGTAGGACGGGCCGCATGGGAGAGGAACGCATGTGTTCCAACAGCCGGCGAGGCGACGAGGTGAGACGCCTCAATCGTATTCGCATTCTCTTGGATCAATGCCGACAGATAGGCGAAAATCGCCTCGTCATCGATCACGAGGATCAGCGGCCTAACATGCGTACTATCATTCATATCCGCACTATATCAACGTTTTTAATCGGGAAGTGAAGCACCGCTAAAGCGTGAGGGTTTTCTATTCCGTTGAAGACCGCACCAGGGGCAGAACGTTCTCGCCGAGCAGACGGATGGTGCGCTGAACAATCCCCTGTTCCATACCCAGCCACTGAACCCGCGCAACAAGGCGGGTAAAGTGCGTAGCCTCGCGTAAGGCAAGCAATTGTTCAGCACATTCTTCCGGTGAACCGATAATAACCCGCCCGGCAATCAATTCCTCCAGATCCAATTGTTCTTTGTTGGCACCGACGGGTCCTGTAAAGAGACCCCATTGCCCGAAAATCCGGTAGCTCGCTTCGAGAAAAGGGCCCGCATCGCGAAGTGCCGTGGCTCGATCCTCGGCCACAACAATATTTCGCAAGAGGGGGAATGCGTTGGGACGCGGCTTGCCTAGCTCCGCGAGGCGGTCCTGGAAGACACCGGCCTGTTTGGTGATTACATCACCGACAAGATGGGACGACGCTACCCAACTGTCGCCGAGAGACGTATCAGCAAGATCCGCCGCGCGCGCTACCGCTTTGGCGACACTGCCGCCATACCACATGGCCGGTCGCGGCCGCTGCACCGGCTTAAGGGAAAGCTTGAGACCGTCCGCATTAAAGTGTTGCCCCTTGAAGTCTACCTCGTCTTCCGAAAACAAGCGCTGAATCAAGGTCAGACTTTCGATGTAACGGGAAATACGCCGCTTATAGTCGAGGTCCAAAATCTTGAACTCGCCCTCAGTCCAGCCCGGTGCGACGCCGAGGATCAGCCGACCTCCGGAAACGACATCAAGATAGGCCGCCTGTTGGGCCACATGCAGTGGATGGAACAGAGGCAATATCAACATGCTCGTCGCAAGTGACATCCCTTCTGCGACAGGTGCCAGACTGGTCAGCAGTTCCAGTGGCGGGAACCATGCCGACGAACCATAAGACAGATGCATGCCGACAGCGACGCCATCGAAACCGACGTCTCGCGCGGCGCGCACCTGATCCGCGTGTTCGCCAAACCGATGCGTCAGGTCATCACCGTGTTTATGTTCGGCATTGATGAACAACGTCAAATCCATCGCGGAATTCCCATGTGTTGGACGTGGACTCGCATGCCGCGTGGCGCCGCAGTCGCTGACGACGAAAAAAGCACTGTCAAATTATTCAGCGGCTTCAGCCGTCCCCTCAGGCGCGTCGACGATCTCAGTTTTGAAATTCGCCGGCGAGACAATTTCCAATACCTGGAAATCCTCCGAGCAGGCAATTTCGCGATGCCTGATACCAGGCCGTTGATTGATGACATCGCCCTTTTGAATGCGGCGAACGCCTTCTCCCTCGTATTCGAACTCGGCCCACCCCTCGAGCACCATCACAAACTGGAAATCGCAGTGATGCACATGCCAATGCTGAACTTCGTCGGGGTCGGGCGAGCCCTTCGAGCGGACGATATGGGCGATATAATCGCCGTTCGTCGAGCTCTTTATGCCAAGGTCCCGATACTCGAAAATTTCGCGCAGCCCCTGTGTCCACACGGCCTCAGAAGCAAGGTTATGTTCGAATTTCCAGTCTTCCGTCGCCATACCCGTCTCTCCTTGGATGCTTGACGATAAACTCTAGAGCCTAACCCGCTAATCGCTAGTCGTTCTGCGTGAACCATGCGCGTCGCATCTCGATGTCTTCGCGATGGCAGGCGCCAGCCGTAATCCCCAGGTCGGCCTAGCCAAACTCATTGAGCGCCTCGACGATATAGCCACCGTAACGCTTTTTCGGCGGATTGAGATGCCGCACATCCATCACTATACCCGCAAGACCAGCAGCCTTGCTTGCTCAGCACACATGGGACAGAATTCCAACGAAGTATAACAGTAAGCGCTTCGAGTTGCGTCGCCCCCAACTTCAATCAAGCGTCGCAGATAGCATCCAATTCGGTGTGGGCCATCGCGTCGTTGTCGCTTGTCGGACGGTTT